>JADLHV010000188.1 GCA_020848595.1 Bacteroidia bacterium | reverse complement strand
TTCCTGAATTACCAAATAAAGTAAATTCTGCATCAGCACCTGGACAGATACTATTGTTAGCGGCAACGATGTTACCAGCAACTGTAGTAGAAACATAGATTGGAGTAGAAGAAGTCGCTAAACCAGAACATCCTCCAGAAGTGTTTACAACAGCTCTGAAATAGGTAGTAGTAGTTAAACTTGTAACAGTTAAAGAACTAGAAGTACTAGTAACATTAGTAGCAGCTGTTAAGAAATTATCTAATGATTTTTCCCATCTTACTACCGAACCAGACAAACCTGTTAAAGTTAATGTGGTTGAGTTTGTTCCAGAACAAACAGTTACATTTCCACCAGTGATTGTACCAGACGGTGCACCATTGATGTAAAGGTTACGAGTAAAAACAACTTGAGAAGCAGTTTGATCATTTGGCATATCGCCATACTCAAAAACGCTACCGATAGAAGAGCTATTCGGGAAATCGTTCCATGTACCATTGTTTGAATACATGTGACCGTAATCTTCTTGACCAGGAGTACTAGTTGTAAGATTCGGCCAATCGTTTGGCTCAGCACCAGACCAGTTGTTGTAAACGCCACTAACAGCTTGAATTCCGCCTGATTCCCAAGCATTATTGGAGATCATCTTCATCCCTCTTTCAGGACCAGTGACCCAATAAAAATTACCATCTGCTGAGGCTTGATTAGCATAGGCTGTGTAACCTAAAGCACTATTTACTTGAGAATAGTTATCAGAACATCCGATCCAGCTATTTTGACCAACTAGCTTAGAAATAAAGCTATTTTCGGCTTGGCTAGTAATAGTGGCTAGATAACCTACTCTACCGAAGAAAGACCTGTTTTCGGCGGTGGATTTTGCTGTAGTCCAACCAGATGAAGTACTGTTGTACTCATAAAAGTGACCATTGAGCGGATTGTAGTATTTACCACCTACAATAAAACTCACCTGACGGCTTTCAGGGTTACAAACGGCAGAAGTAGTACGTAATGTTACAGTACGCAATAAAGCTTGCCAATTTGCAGAAGTAGTAGTACCAGAAAACACCAAACTTCTAGTAGTGGTGTTAAACGCTGCAGCTGAAATTCCACTTGGCAATGATCCAGAATAAGCTAGGATATCGCCAGTAGTGTAGCTGCCAGTAATCGTAACGGTAAAACCATTAATGGTACCGTTAGATGTTAGAGTTAAACCAGCATCAACGACACTTGTTGTGTTGTTACTGATAGAGTTAGTAGAGGTCGTTCCGCTTACGTTAGCCGATGAGGCTGTTTGAGCAGAGGCATCTTGAACTAATGCTAGCATTAGCAAACTATAAAATAGTTTTTTAGATGCGGCTAAAATTTTGTTAGGTGTACTTGTGTAATTTGGATTCATAAATAATGAATTGGGTTCTGCAAAGATAGAAGTCAAACATCCTAAATAACAAGCATTAGCAAGCTGTTCATCAAGCACTTAGTACTTAATACTCATTAACAATCCCCTTCAATTTTATCCCAATTCTTAGAATGTAGTTTCAAATAAACTAAAATCTAAATATCAACTTAATACACATTTTAATTTACTCAAAATGACACTTAAAACTATAGACCTTTTTTCAATTTGAGACTTTACTCCATGTATAATTTACTTATTTATTTTCTGGTTTTTAGCGCATTTTCAAACGCTTTCAGAATTTATTCTCGAAATAAATAATAGTCCATCTAGCTGACTATCTGTAATTTACCTACAACCCATTAAGAAATCACTCCCAAAAAAGACAAATTGAGAAAATTTTCTCATTTTTTTTCATTCACCGCTTCATTTCACAATCTATTTATTCAAATATCTACCAATCTATTAGCATTTTGACCTTATTAAAGTGCCATTATTCCTCCTCTCGACCTATCATTTGTTCTTTTATTGGTAGAATTTCATCTTCTTCTAAAGGCATATTTAGTAAAATTGGTTGACCAGCGTTAACCCAAGCAGTATAAATTAAACAACCTAAAAGATAAATTGAAGATTTAAGCCGCTCTTCTACCATTCCATTTAATGCGTAATGATAGGCATCACAGAATTTCTTAGAATATTGTTTCACTGCAATATTTCCACGAGGCTCCCATGAATACTTTTCTTTCTCCTTAAACTTCTGACTTATTTTATTTTCCAATGAAAGCACACTATCGACCAAATAATAACTTCGTTCGAAAGCTTTCCAGATAAATTCATTTGGATATTCTAGGTAGACCGCTTGACCTGTCAGCAAATCATATGAATCGAAATTTAATTCAGTCAATCGACTTTCCCATAAAGCATGAATACCATATTGACCAGACTTCTGACCATTATAATTTGACGTAGAATGTAAGGGTACATGACAGTCGCCAATATAATGACCCAAATCTGCACTTTGCTTTAATATTCTTTTTAAGTCCTTGTCCTTAAAGGCCTCTATTAACTTATAATAAACTTGCATAATATACCATGGAACTATACCATGTTTAATTATAGAATCTTTACCATATTTCTCTATTGCCAAACTATAATACTTTGGAATTGTATCTAAGGGAATAGAATGCTCATAATGATCCCCATCTAAAAAATGCCTACAGGCTTCATTGGTATCAATATATCGCCGTTTATCGGCATCTGCGGCATGAGCGCCCATATAATTAATATTCGTTTTATAGAATCCAAACAATGGTTTTGGAATAATAAAAACTGAAAGCCGATTAATTTGTTCGTGCCCATAAAAGCCCCAAGCATTTAAATTAGACCCATCTAAACTCAAAGAAATAAAAAATAGAAAAAACACCCCCTTCAATCTCCTTAACTCACATATCATGACACAAATTAAAAAAGAGAACCTTAATTAAAAAAACAAGATGGAGTGAGAGTTTATATTCTCCTCTTTCAGTTTAAAGATTCCTCTTAAGAAGAAATTCTTCAACCGCTAATGGCAGTCCTTCATGTTCCAATTGATGAATTTTGTCTTCAATTAGTTGGATATTGGCATGTTCTGGAATTTCGAAACTTGATTGATACAGTATTTCGCCTTTATCGAATTCGCTATTGACTAAATGTATTGTAATGCCAGTTCTTTTCTCATTTGCGGCTAAGACAGCTTCGTGAACAAAATGCCCATACATGCCTTTACCTCCAAATTTTGGGAGTAAAGACGGATGAAGATTAATGATTTGATTATCGAAAGCTTGAATAAAATCCTTAGGCACCAACCATAAGAAACCTGCAAGAACGATAACATCAGGTTGATATTTTTTTACTTGTTGTATTATTTTATCCGAAGAGTAAAAATCATCTCTATTGAAAATTACAGTTTCAACATTTTGTTGTTGTGCCTTTTCGATTACTCCAGCATTTTTTTTATTACAGAATACGACTTTAACTTCCGCAAAATCTTTAGAATTAAAGTACTTAATGAGATTTAAAGCATTACTTCCACTTCCCGATGCAAAAACGACAATATTAAACATTATTGAATACTTAAAGCAATTGATTCTATAAGACGTAAATCCTTCTCATTAATAACCAAATTGGGTTTATAAATAAATCCTTCGAAAGCAAATAATTGATTAGTACCCGGTATTCTTATAACATAACGGATAAAAGGACCACTCATCATCATACCATCTATATTCCACCACGCTCTTACTTTAACACATGGAAGTCCATTTAAAAGTATATGATCTTTATGACGAGCAGGATATCGATTACTTTCTGAAGTTCCCATGAAAGTACCCTTAATCTCTCCTTTAATATGGTATTTTAAAGTTGAATCACGAACAGCACAAATAGAATTATATGAAAAATCCACAACAGAATCTCTTAAATTATAGACATGTGCAATTAAGCCAATTTTGCTTTGATCGGGACCAGAACCTTCATTTAATTCAAACCACCAAAAACCGTCTTTGTGTTCTACAAGACTAAAATTCTTAGGCACTTTGAATCCTAAACCCAATTCCTTTTTCATACTAACACTAAAATCATTATTGACATTAGAATCTGAATATATTTTTTCAAATTGATCTTCAATTTCGAATCCTACCAATGCTTTCTTTAAAGATAATTCTCCTTCAATTAATTTATTTTTTAGAGAATTGTAATCATCAGCAAATACATAAATGATATGTTGATATTGGGCAAACAAGTCGGTTTTATCTATTACATTAACTTGTTTACTAGCCATAAACGATTCAATTTCGTCAGACTTAAAAGGTTCTAACAATTCATGCATTTCTTTTAAATTAGACTTAGTAACTAAGACTAGAATACTTTTTTGATTAGAAAAAAACTGCATGAATTCATTCGGATTTGGTTTCAACAATTCAGAGAAAGCACTACCACCAGTAAAGGATTCATCTTCTTTTAAGAACAAAGCATCCAAATCATTACCAAGCGAAGATGGGGCATCAGAGCCTACCACGATGGTTAAAGTCCCTAACTTACCGACAGATTTGGGCAAATTCTTATCTTTAATTGAACAAGATTGAAAAAACAAAAATGCAAAAGCGAAAAAACAGATATTAATTAATTTAAACATTATTCAGGGAATGTATATAAACGTATGAGTTTACCTTTACCAATAGGCGTATTTATAGAGGAGATACCATTCATCTCGCAAATACGCGCCATATCAAATTCTTTAAAGCGAGAACAAATATCGTTAATTGTTTGAGATTCGTTATCCGTGATATAATATAAGAACCCTAGTGCACCACATTTCACAGGAAGAACAATTGGATTTGTTGAATAAATTTTCAATTTCCTTCCAGCTTTTACTTTTGTTGATTTAAGTCCATTCCATTTTTTTAATGAACTAACTGAAACGTGATATATCGAAGCTATTTGTGCCAAAGATTGCCCTTTTTTAACGGCATGATATTTAATAACCGATTCATTTAATATATAATTGTTAGGATTAAACGAATTATCGCTGATCGCATAAATACTATCTTGCCATTCTGCCAATTGCATTGCTTTTTTATAAGGCAGGACAACGCGTTTATTTTCAATATTAGCAGGGATGAAGCCATTTTTATAAACGCTATTCCATTCTAATTTTTCCGATTCGCTAACATTAACCAAAGCACAAACATATTTCATATCGACAGGGCAACACAAATAAACAGGCACGAGTGTTTCGCTTGCTCTAAGAATATTAAAATCTTCATGTTCTGGTGGTGAAAAAGTCATTAAAAAAGCAGTTGCTAAAAACTTTGGAACATAATTTTGTGTTTCTTTTGGCAAATAGCGTCTTATTTCCCAAAACGTCTTTTTACCTCCAGAGTGACGAATAGCTTTATTGACATTTCCTGGACCGCCATTATAAGCGGCTAAAGCCAACAACCAATCACCATAAAGATTGTACATACTTAAAAGATAGTCGCAAGCTTTTTCGGTACTTTTATAAATATCTTTACGTTCGTCTAATTCAGAATCAATTGCCAGATCCATCATTCGCCCAGTGGCAGGCATAAACTGCCAGAGTCCAGTTGCTCCACACCAACTAACAGCATTTGTACTTAAAAGAGATTCGACAATTGAGAGGTACTTAATTTCGTCGGGCATATGTTTTTTATCCAGCACTTCTTCAAATACAGGGAAATACAAATTCTTACGATTACAAGCTTTAAAGAGGAAAGAGCTTGCAGGGTCTTTCATGTACATCATTTGAGTTTTAACACTTTGGTCGAACTTAAATTGAATCGTAGTACCCATGAGCGCCACCATTTGATTAAATTTCTCTTCAGTAAGGTTTAAAACTTCTTCGGTAGTTAATTGCGCTAAAGGCTTACCGACAATAGTTGCTTCAAGAAATTGATGTGTTAAACTATCGATTCTTAAAATAGAATTTCCCTGCGCATTTGCTTGTCCTAAAAATAAACAAGCAAAGAGTGTAAACATTAATTTTCTCATTTTCACAATACCGTACAAAGCTAATTTTGAA
>JADLHV010000187.1 GCA_020848595.1 Bacteroidia bacterium | reverse complement strand
TTCTTGGCCCAAAACCTTCACTTCTACCACCTTTGAAATCATCACGGGTATTTTTTCTCGGCCCAAAGCCTTCACTTCTACCACCTTTGAAATCATCACGGGTATTCTTTCTTGGACCGAAGCCTTCACTTTTACCACCTTTGAAATCATCACGGGTATTCTTTCTCGGCCCAAAGCCTTCACTTTTACCACCTTTGAAATCATCGCGGGTATTCTTTCTCGGTCCGAAGCCTTCACTTTTATTGCCTTTATAACCTGTAGTTTTTCTTGGTCCGTAGCCATCGGTCTTTTTGGGCAAGAATCTAGGCGGTGCTATTTCATCTTTATCAAATGTATTGAATTCATTATTAACGGATTTCCTAACTTTAGACTTAGCTGGTCTATCAGAAGCATAAGGTTTACTTTTTCTATCATTAGAAAATGGTTTATCTTTACTCCCAAACCCCCTACTTTTGGCGTTTTTATTGCCTTTTTCGCCATCCTTGGATCTTTTGAACGTCATGTGGGTGCAAAGATAACTTGAATCCGCTTAGCTTTTTAAAATATTTTTAGCATTTTAGCATTCTTAAAAGCACATCTTAACAGCTCAATTACAAGCATCCAAATCACTCGTTTATAACCAATTCAACATGTGGAACTTAAAGGCACTACACCTTTCTAAGTTGTTAATTTTCTATGACTTACGTCAGGTTTCGCACCTATGAGCCTAGCTTATGGCATTTATTAAGTTATTTGCATTATCTTTGCATCCTTAAAGGAAAAATATTTTCATGATCATCCCTAGATTTTTAAATCCAACTAATTCATTTCACGCAGAACTAAGAAAACGCATCAATGATTACTTTGTTGAGATTAAGTCGAAACCAACCGGGAATATTAAATTATATTCTAAGGCTATTATCCTGGTTGTTAGCTTTATAGCTGTTTACACGCACCTTATTTTCTTCACTTCTGAAAATTTATTCATTAGTCTTACCGAATGTCTAATTCTAGGCACTTTAACATCTGCAATTGGTTTTAATATCATGCATGATGGTGCTCACGGTAGTTTTAGTCAACAGAAATGGCTGAATGAACTTGCTGGTTTATCTCTAAATGTTTTAGGGGCAAACGTATTTATGTGGAAGACTAAACACAATGTTGTTCACCATACCTTTACTAATATTGAAGGAATGGATGATGACATTAATGCAAAACCTTTTTTAAGACTTTGTGAGTCTCAAAAACGATATAAAATTCACAAATTTCAACATTTGTATTTTTTAGTTGCTTATTCTTTACTCTACATTTATTGGATATTCTTCACCGATTACAAGAAGTATTTTTCTAAACGTGTTGGTCAAATGCCTATTAAAAAAATGAGTGTTCAAGAGCATTTCTCTTTCTGGGGTTTTAAAGCTTTGCATTTAATCTTATTCGTTGTTATTCCAATCATCATGGTTGGATTTACAGCATGGGTAATAGGATTCTTAACTTATGGACTTTTTGCTGGTATCGTGTTAAGTCTAGTTTTCCAATTAGCACACACTGTATCTGATACGCATTTCCCAACAGTTAATGCCGAAACTGGTAAAGTAGAAGACGAATGGGCTGTACATCAATTAAAAACTACAGCTAATTTTGCTACTAAAAATAAAATTGTATCTTGGTTTACAGGTGGACTTAATTTCCAAATTGAACACCACTTATTCCCTCATATCTCTCATATTCACTATCCTGCAATAAGTGAAATCGTAAAACAAGCTTGTAGAGAATACAATATCCCGTATATCGAATATCCTAAAGTAAGATTAGCAGTTGCTTCTCATATCTCTCATTTAAAATCAATGGGCAGAGTTTAAAATATTTAAATAAAATTTAAAAGCCGTCGCACATGTGACGGCTTTTTTTTGTGACTTATCCACTTTTTGAATTGTCATAATTCTTCAATAATTAACTTAAATAATCATTATTTTGTCAAATAAGTGTATAATTGAATGCAACTAATCGCCTATGACAAGACGCTTACTTTGTCTAATTATTCCAATTTTGCTCTGTTTTAATGGGTTAATTGCACAAGCTCCTTGGTGTGACGGGTATCACTATTACCAAAACTATAGTCTAGGTGGCTACTCTCCTACAAATTATGTCATTGCTATTGAACAAATAAAAATTCGCGAAGGCTCTAATATTCTATACAATCATGCCGCCGATGGTTATAGTGGCGATATCAATTGCGGTCAAGAATACCGTCTGTCTAATCCAACTTCTAAAGCCTTTGTTTTAAAATCCGGACATACTTATTCTATCGATGCCAATTCTTCTTCTGCCTATTCTTATTATGCTAATTTTGGCGTTTTCATCGACCTGAATAATGACAAAGATTTTTTAGACCCAGGTGAATATCTTGGCACATGGTCGGATGTCAATAATGGTTCTTTTAAACAAAGCATTTTAAAAACTAAAGATATAACAATTCCTTGCAACGCCAAACTCGGTGCTACTCGAATGAGAATTGTTTGCAACTATAATGTCTATACCATGAATGCTTCTTATGGTTGTACTTCTTGCTCAGGCGCTCCTTATTATGGCGAAACAGTTGATTTTAGTATAGTTATCGAAAAGCCTTCTCCTGTTTCAGCCGATTTTATAGTGCCTAATACTATATGGATTAAAACTGTTCGCCAATTTGTCAATAAAAATTCTATAGGCTATATTCAACATGCTTGGGACTTTAACAATGATGGCACCTACGAACAAATAAGCAAATCTCCGAATATCCAATCTAATTATAATACTTGGACAAGTCCTGGAACTAAATGTGTTAAACTCTCAAGTACCAATTGCCTTGGAACTGATAGTATTGTCAAATGTTTTAATGTCCTAGCGCCGGCTTCTGTGCCTATTGTAGATTTTGTT
>JADLHV010000186.1 GCA_020848595.1 Bacteroidia bacterium | reverse complement strand
TCTATTTAAATCTAGACACATCTACATCATTATCAATAGGGGTTTCATCGTAGATATTGCTATAAAGCATTTTACTATAAAACGGGGCTAAAGCGACACCTTTAGAGCCAAAACCATTTAAAACGAATGCATTTGAGTGGAAATTGAGTTGTCCAACAATAGGTCTTCTATCTAGCGAAGCGGGTCTAACACCAGCAATTTGGTCGACAATATCAAAAGGCGCTTTATACCATTTAGTTAATTTATTTATAATTTCATTTTTAGCTTCACTAGTTGGATTAAAATCTAGATTAGACCATGAACAATTGGAACCAACACGATAGAGGTCGTTACCGATAGGGACAAGGAAAACACCATTTTGGGGAATAGATCCTTGAATAGTTTCATTAGACTTTATGGTAATAACTTCACCTTTAGCTGGCTTTAATCCAATATTTGCGGTAAAAGGATTTTGAAGAGCAGCCGTACCTTGACAGAAGATA
The DNA here is from genome assembly GCA_020848595.1 of Bacteroidia bacterium. Classification (GTDB taxonomy): domain Bacteria; phylum Bacteroidota; class Bacteroidia; order NS11-12g; family UBA955; genus JABMMZ01. The sequence goes on along the minus strand of JADLHV010000186.1, from coordinate 2,779 downwards.
ATATTAGTAGCTCTTAAGTTTTTATAATCGAACCCTTTTTCATCGAAATGGAGTAGATTAGGAGAAAAATCTTCATTTAAGTAGGCATTCATTTCGATTAATTTTTTACGAAAAGAAGTAATTAAGAGAGGGATATCAATCCAGCCAGTTTCTTGAATATCGAGGACACCAAAATCGGAGATAACATGATCAGCGATTCGTTCATTTCGCATAATAACAAAATCTTTAAAGATATGGTTTTCGGATTGAGCAGCCCAATCATTGAGTTCCTTCAGCGAATCGATAATATACGATATACGGTCTTTATGGAGTACTTTTTCATGAATAAAACCTTCCAAATCGTGGTATTTTTTACTTAAAAAAGGGTAAATTTCGTCGGCTTTATAAGAGATTTTTTGTTTAGCGGGAATAATAGGATTGAAGATACCGGCAGCGACAAAAGAACTTTTAGAGTGCCCTTCAGCATCAATTAAAACAAATGATTTTGAGGCTTTTACAAATTGATAAGCCATCCAAGTTCCAGCGATCCCCCCTCCTACAATAATATTTTCTACATTACGAATCATGACAAATAGGTATTTTTACTTAAAAATACTTTGTTTACTAATCTAAGTATTTTATCTTTGCAAATGTAACACAAATACACAGAGATGCAGTCGAGAAGGAACTTCATTAGAAACATTGCTATGGCCATACCAGCTTATTCATTTGCTGGTGTATTGCTCAGTTCATGTGGCAAGTCAGACATAGATAAATTAAAAACTGGCAAAAAAATAGGTATTATAGGCGCTGGGATTTCAGGATTACATGCAGCATGGATGCTTCAAAAAGAAGGCTATGATGTAGAGATATTAGAAGCCAGTGATAAAGTGGGAGGCAGAATTCAATCCATAGGAAATTTATTAAATATGGGTTCAAGTGAATTAGGCGCGGCTAAAGTTTACGGACAGAATAACGATTGGAATCAAATTGTAAGAAGTCAAGCGACCTTACAAAATTCATCACAAAATTCGTCGACCTATTTTATTGATGGTCAAGAATATTCACAGACGATGATGTCATCATCAACAGATTATCAGAGCATGGATCAGCGATTGAAGCAACTTAGTGGCGTAAATTCAGGTTCGGATATGACGGTAGAGAACTACATGGAAACAATGCAGGTGCCTGAACGAGTTCAATTTATTTTTAAGAGCAAGACAGAGCAATTTTTAGGCACTAGTATAGATAGAGCATCGGTAGTATTGAATAGTTTAGAAGGATTAGAAAAAATAAATCAAGAAGAATATCAGTCCAATATAAGTTTTGAAGAAGTCTTAATGCGCCAATATGGAACTATTTATCCAACCATAGTAAATAATACGCAGGTTATTAGTATTGATTATAGCGGCGATAAAATAAAAGTAGTAGATGCATTGCAAGTAGAGAGAGTTTATGATCAAGTAATAGTTACTGTTCCATTATCTATATTAAAAATCAAATCTTCACAAGCATACGGTATTGCGTTTAAGCCATCATTACCAGAGTCTAAAATAAAGGCAATGGATATGTTGGGAATGGATTCGAGTTTAAAAATTTTCTTAAAAGTCAACAAGAAATTTTGGAGTTCAGAATCGAGTTCAATTTATGTTAATTCCAAGATAGGCAAATTTGAGATATTGAAGTCAAACGCATCGAGTGGACAATATTTATTAAGTGCTACAATACATGGCGAGAACGCGGATATACTCAATAATATGAGCGAGACAGAGATTATAGATTTGATAAAGGAAGAATGGAAAGAACAAATCAATGAGACTGCATCGAAGAGTATCATAGAGCATAAGGTAATATTTTGGGGTAAAGAGAAATTTATACAAGGAAGTTTTTCATATCACAAAGTTGGTAGTCATGCAGAAACAAGGACTGAGTTATTTAGACCAATAGAAGATAGATTATATTTTGCTGGTGAAGCTTGTAATACAAAGAACAACAGCGGAACAATACATGGAGCGATAGAAACAGCTAAAGAAGTAGTTAAGTCCATTTCTAAGAAGCAAGCATGAGAATACTATTATCCATAGTAATCTTAACTTCACTTTATGCTTGTAATAACACAATAACAGTAAAACAACCTTTATTTTCTTCAGACGACACAATTCAAATCGCAGAAGTTTTAAATAAGCAGAGAGACGATTGGAATTTAGGTGATATAGATGCATACATGACAGGATATGAGCATTCGGACAGTTTAAAATTCATCACCAGAAGAGGATTGCGTATGGGATATGATTCGATTGCCATGAGATATAAGCGATCGTATTCAAGTAAAGAAAAGATGGGTCATCTTGATTTTAGTGAGATACGTTATTGGCCATTAGCACAATATCCTAAAATTTATCAAGTAACAGGGAATTGGCAGATACAAGGGAAAGATACAATGGGAGGAAATTTTTCGTTATTGATGAAAGAAACCTCCAATGGTTGGAAAATCATAGTCGACCATACTTGGTAATGCAACGTTTATTATAATTGAGTGTCTTAAAGACATGAAATTAAAATTATCTATTATATATTTATTAGTTTTAGGTTCTTGTAGTAAAGACACAACAGAACAACCCAAAGAAGAACTTCAAGGTGGCAAAGGGGGTATTTATAATATTGCTATATTCCCAGAATTTAACAGTAAAGGATATTCAGGTAAAGTTTACATAAAATATGGCTCAAAAGAACAACCAACAGATGACTTATACAGTGATAGCAGCAGTACGATGACAGAACCGGGATTTACGCATCATGC
>JADLHV010000185.1 GCA_020848595.1 Bacteroidia bacterium | reverse complement strand
TACTTGGTACGCTCACCAAATTATTGATGGTGATGCCTGGATGGATGATGTCATTGCTAAGTTGGATGATAAGGTCTATATTACTATAGATGCCGATGGATTCGATCCTTCTGTTATGCCTGCCGTTGGTACTGCCGAACCAGGTGGATTGGGTTGGCACCAAGGGCTAAAATTGTTCCGTAAAGTGGCCGAAAAAAAACAAATTATTGGTTTTGATATCGTCGAATGTGCTCCTAAAGATTCGGAAATTTTAACTCAATTTAATTTGGCTAAACTCCTTTATAAAATTATTGGTTATTGCTGCCTTTATAACAAACTATAATGAAAGCTTATTTTGATAATGCGGCTACTACTCCCGTCGATTCTGAAGTGTTCGAGGCTATGATGCCTATTCTTCGTGACGACTTTGGTAATCCTTCTTCTACTCACGCTTATGGTAGAAAAGTTAAGGCGCATCTCGAAGTTTGTAGAAGAACTGTAGCTAAATTATTAAATGTTTCTCCTGCCGAAATTACTTTTACTTCTGGTGGAACTGAAGCCGATAATATGGCTATTAGATGCAGTGTTAATCATCTTGGCGTAAAAACAATTATATCTTCTCGTATCGAACATCATGCTGTTTTACATACTGTAGAAGAGCTAGAACAAAATGGATCAGTTAAACTTTTATATGTAAATCTTTTGCCTAATGGTCATGTCGATTTAGTCGATCTGGAAAATTTACTTAAAACTAATTCAAATGTTTTAGTTTCTCTTATGCATGCTAATAATGAAGTGGTAAACTTACTAGATATCTAAAAAGTAGCTGCTTTATGTCGTCAATATAATGCGCTTTTTCATTCTGATACGGTCCAAACTATGGCGCATTATAAATTTGATTTTCAAAAACTAGATTTGGATTTCGCTGTCGGTGCCGCTCATAAATTTAATGGACCTAAAGGGGTAGGATTTCTCTATCATAATAAAAAAAATAAATTAAAACCTTTACTCACCGGTGGTTCTCAAGAAAGGGAACTAAGAGCCGGAACTGAAAATGTTTATGGTATCGTCGGACTAGCTAAAGCTCTTGAAATTGCTTATCGTGATATGGATGCTAAAAGTAATGCAATAGCTGATTTGAAACTTTACTTTGTTCAACAAATTAAATCGCGTTTCCCTTCAATTCGTTTTAATGGTGATGCTGAAGGCCGTTCGCTTTATACTGTTCTCAATTTGGCTTTCCCTCCCGAATTGTCTAATGATATTCTTTTGTTTAGTTTCGATTTAAATGGAATTGCTGTATCTGGTGGAAGCGCCTGCACCTCCGGTAGTAATACGGGTTCTCATGTAATTCGCAATATCGGTGCAAATCTTGATCATGCACCTGTTAGATTCTCTTTTGGTAAATACAATACAAAACAAGAGGTAGATTTCGCGCTCGATTATATCGGGAGCCTATTTCAACAATCTGCTAATGCAAAAAGTTGACTATTAATAAAAAAATAAATATCGCCATCGATGGGTTTTCTAGTTGTGGGAAAGGTACCCTAGCTAAACAATTGGCAAAATCTCTTCATTATCTATTTATCGACACTGGCGCTATGTATAGAGCCGTAACTTTATCTCTAATAGAGAATCAAATTAATATCGACGAAATACAATCAATTGAACGTTTATTGCCTAGTTTGGATATATCTTTTGTTAATAAACCGGAAATAAATTCTTATAAAACTACTCTCAATGGGAGAGATGTCGAAGAGGATATTCGTTCTATGGAGGTAAGTAATCTCGTTAGCCCCGTTAGTAAAATTTCTGCCGTGAGAGCTTTTCTTGTCGATCAACAACGTAAATTAGGGCTGTCTAAAGGGGTCGTTATGGATGGTCGTGATATCGGTACAGTCGTTTTTCCTGACGCGGAACTTAAAATTTTTATGACTGCTAAACCAGAAATCCGCGCCCAAAGACGTCTTGATGAACTTAAAAGAAATGGTGATGAATTGGTAACTTTCGATGAAGTTCTACTCAACCTTAATAGTCGCGACTTCCAAGATTCTAGCCGCAGTAATAGCCCTCTTAAACCTGCTATTGATGCTAAAATTATCGATAACTCTTTTTTAACTAGAGACCAACAGTTTCATATGGCACTCGAATGGGCGCTCGAAAAAATTAACTAATCTATTTATTAATCCTCCAACGCTTTATATAGTAAAACTTCCCACTAACTTCTTTTCTCGCTATTAAGCCAATTTTCTTAGCAAAGAATATCTCTTTGTATCGACTGTTTTGATAGGGCTTTATTCTAACCACATCTTCAAATACTTGACCGTTTATCGTGTACGTTAAATGCTGTTTAATACTGTCAAAACTATTAACTCCTGTTGAAAATACTCCCCCTAAATTAAAACAAACCGGACCAATTACAGTCGTATCATTAAATCGTGTTATTATGGCAATCCTATCTTTAAATTGTGCTCCTCCTGACTCCGCTCTCATCGTTAAACTTGGCTGTCCACTGCATATTAAATCATAAGTTAATATCTCATTATTCTCTATATCTGGATTAGATTGTGTGTTAATATAACCTTGACTTGTATACTCTAATGTTATATTAGTGTCACTAACTTCTGTAAATATATACTTCGAACCATCTTTTACATCAAAATATTCTTTTGTGCTCTCGTCTAGCTTCTGTGGTGTTTGCTTGTCCTTTGAACATGAATAATACATAAGTGACAGTGCTACTAGTGGAATAATATTCTTGGCTGCTTTCATTTAAAAGTGCAAATTTGAGGAATTTTTACCATTACATCAAATTAAGAAATCACCAGTCTATATGGAAAACCAAATAAAACAGCTCGCTTCTGAAATAAAAAATGAAATAATTGGTATTCGTCATCAAATTCATAGTCATCCTGAATTGTCTTTTCAAGAAGAAAATACTGCTACTTTGGTTGAATCATTTTTACAATCTCTTGGTCTCGAAACTCATCGAATTGGTAAAACTGGTGTTTGGGCTATGATCAATGGAAATGGCTCTAAATCAAGAACTGTAGCTCTTAGAGCCGATCTTGATGCTTTGCCAATTCTCGAAAAAAGTGATAAATCATACGCTTCTAAATCTCCTGGTATTATGCATGCTTGTGGTCATGATGTTCATGCTGCGTGCTTAATGGGTGCCGCTAAAATTTTAGTGAATATTAAAAATCATTTAAATGGGGATATTAAATTGATTTTTCAACCTGGTGAAGAAAAATTACCCGGTGGTGCTAGTATTTTAATTAGTGAAGGGATTCTTGATAATCCTAAAGTCGATGCTATTATCGGTCAACACGTAATGCCTTTTATTAATACAGGTAATGTCGGATTTAGAAAAGGGCTCTATATGGCTAGTACGGATGAAATTTATATCACCGTTCACGGTAAAGGGGGCCATGGTGCTATGCCTCATCTTTGTGTTGACCCTGTAGCAATCTCTGCTCAAATTATTGTAGCGTTACAGCAAATCGTTAGTAGAAAAGCTCAACCAATTCTGCCAACTGTTCTCTCTTTTGGTAAAATTAACTCGGATGGTGGGGCCACTAATATTATTCCTAATTCTGTTTCTTTTCAAGGTACATTAAGAACTTTAAATGAGGATTGGAGAAATGATTGTAAATCGCTTATTCGAAAAATTGCTGTGAATACTGCTGATGCTTATGGAGCTATCGCTGATGTTAATATTGAAACGGGTTACCCTTTCCTTAAAAATGATGTGGATCTAACCGATTTTTTGGAAAATGCGGCTAATGTTTATATGGGTAGCAATCATGTTGAACAACTCGATATCTGGATGGCTGCTGAAGATTTCTCTTTTTATTCTCAATCTGTTCCCGCTTGCTTCTACCGGCTAGGTACCAGAAATGAAGCTAAAGGTATTACAAGTGCTGTACATACTAATACTTTCGATATTGATGAAGATGCTATAGAAAATGGTTGCGGTCTTATGG
>JADLHV010000184.1 GCA_020848595.1 Bacteroidia bacterium | reverse complement strand
GTTTGGATATCTTCAACAGCAATTGGATCGACGCCAGCAAAAGGTTCGTCTAACAATATAAACTTAGGGTCTGTTGCAAGAGCACGTGCAATTTCAGTTCTTCTTCTTTCGCCACCACTTAATACTTTACCTAAATTTTTTCTTACTCTTTGCAAGCTAAATTCGTTGAGTAAGCTTTCTAATTTATCTAATTGTTCATCTTTTTTCATTTTGGTGAGTTCCAAAACGGCCAAAATATTGTCTTCAACAGATAAATCTCGGTAAACTGATGCTTCTTGGGGAAGGTATCCAACACCTTTTTGAGCACGTTTGTACATGGGCAAATTGGTGATGTCTTCATCATCTAAATAGATATTTCCTTCATCAGGTCTTACTAATCCAACTGTCATATAAAATGAAGTTGTTTTACCAGCACCATTTGGGCCTAACAATCCAACAATTTCACCTTGCTCAACATAAATAGAGACATCGTTAACGACTCTTTTTTGTTTGTATTGCTTAACGAGATGTTCGGATCTTAATTTCATAGGCTCGTACGTATATCTCTAACTTTTAATTGTAAGTTTTTATTGCCTTTAAACTCATTCATTTCAATAGAATAACAAATGTCAAAAGGGGCATTACTACTAATAATCGGAAAGAAATCACTCATATTAAATGCTATACCGTCAAATCTTATGCCTTTTTGATAAGCAACCAATTTTAGATGTTTCTCTTTTACAATTCTACTACCTGAATCCACAAGATTATTAGTCCTAAAGATCGGAATCATATTGCCTGGCCCATGGGGTCTAAACTGATTTAATACATTGAAAAATTTAGAAGTGATATCATCAAAATTCAACTCCATATCATATTCAATTTCTGGTGTTCGAAGTTCTTCATTTGAATTAAGTGTGACGATTTCTTCAAATTTATTTGTAAAAGCTTCAAATGATTCTTTTAATATGGTTAATCCTGCCGCATATTTATGTCCGCCGTATTGTATAACAAGGTCGCCACAAGCACCAATTGCTTCATGTACATCAAAGTCTTTTATACTACGAGCAGAACCAGTTAACATGCCATTGACTTCCGAAAATATAATAGTAGGTTTATAATAAGTTTCGATTAATCTCGATGCAACAATTCCGATAACACCTTTATGCCATTTTTCGCTGTAAAGGACAGTGCTATTTCTACTTCTAAGGGCTTCACTGGTTTCTAGAATATCCATTGCTTCCTTAGTAATATCGTTATCGATATCTTTTCTTTCAGTGTTGTTTTCGTTCAGTGTTTTAGCTAGCATTAAAGCCTGATGAAAATCTTCTTCAATTAATAATTTCACTGAAGATTTGGCATCAGCAATTCTTCCGGCGGCATTTATCTTTGGTCCAATCCCAAATACAATATCAGATACATCGTATTCTTGTTTAATTTGGTAGCTTTGAAGCAATGCTTGTAAGCCAATACAAGGGTCATCATTGATTTTCTTTAATCCATAATAAACTAAAACTCTGTTTTCATCGCGCATGTCAACGATATCACTACATGTGCTTACAGCTACTAAATCAAGATATTTATATGCTTCTTCTTCCTGAATATCGCTGGCTTGAGCGTAGGCTTGAAGTAATTTAAAACCTATACCACATCCCGATAATTCTTTATATGGATATTCGCAATCTTTCCTTTTAGGATTAAGCAAAGCAATGGCATCAGGTAATTCATCTCCGGGTAAATGGTGATCGCAAACAATAAAATCGATGCCTTTTTCTTTGGCATATTGTATCAGTTCGATTGACCTTGTTCCACAGTCGAGTGCAATAATTAAATTTACTCCAGTTTCAACTGCATAATCAATTCCTATACGCGAGACACCGTAACCTTCTTTATATCTATCAGGAATATAATATTCAATATTTGAAGTTAGTTTCTTGAAAAAAGAATAGACAATTGATACAGAAGTAGTGCCATCGACATCGTAATCGCCATAAATTAAAAATCGCTCTTTATTAAAAATCGCTTGTTTAATACGGTCAACGGCCTTATCCATATCTTTCATTAAAAATGGATCGTATAGGTCGGTTAATTGTGGTCTAAAGAATTTTTTGGCTTGCTCGTATGTCTCGATGCCTCTTTGTAGAAGTAAAGCGGCTATAGAATTTGATACATTAATGCTTTCCGCCAGTTGTTCAATCTTTTGATCATTCAATTTAGGGGAAGCAGTCCAGCGATAGGCCATACAAGTGGCGAAGATAATAAAAAATATCTTAGTGATTCACAGAATTATACACTTATACCTAATGACTTAATAAATGGCCCTCAAGTATCGTTTTTAAAGCGATTGACTTTGATTTACTTTGCTTTAAACAATAAAAATATTTAGCTTTTTATGTAGTTTCGATTGAATAAATTGGCAGTTTACTCTCCCTATTTTAGTATTGACGAATGATATTTTTTGTTTTTTTAGAATAATTTGCTTATATTATCCCTAGTTGAATACGTTTATTAATTCAAGGTTTTTTTGCCAAGCACTAACAATTGATGCATGGAAATAAATTGAAAAGTAAGTTGTTTTATTAATAACGACTTAATTCCTCGAGGGCTATTTTCAAACGTTTTTTAGGTAAGAAATTATCCTCTAAATCTTTTGCTAACGGCACTGGTGTGTCTAGGCTTGCAACTCTTGTAACTGGAGCATCAAGCGATTTAAAACAATGTTCGCCAATCCAAGCAGCAATTTCGGCTCCGATACCACCTAGCATTGTATCTTCGTGCAACACTAAAACCTTTCCAGTCTTTTCTACAGCCAATTTAACAGTTTCTTTATCCCAAGGAAGTAGCGTTCTCAGATCAACGATTTCGGCATTTATTCCAAGTTCTTTACAAGCATCTATAGCCCATTGCACGCCCCATCCGTAGGTAATAATAGTAAGGTCTTCTCCAGATTGAACTGAAAGAGCTTTACCAATCTCTAAAGTATAATAATCGTCGGGTACTTGCGATTCGATACTTCTATACAAGGCTTTGTGTTCGAAAAACATGATTGGATTTGGGTCTTCAATTGAAGCGCACAGCAAACCTTTTGCATCGAACGGATTACTAGGATATACTATTTTTAAACCAGGAACATGAAAGAACCAAGCTTCGGTACTTTGACTGTGGAATGGTCCCGCACCTACACCTGCTCCAGTTGGCATTCTAACCACAACATCAGCTGCTTGCGCCCATCTATAGTGACTTTTAGCTAAATTATTGACGATTTGATTGAAGCCACATGTTACGAAATCAGAAAATTGCATCTCGACAATCGCTTTATAGCCTTTAATAGACAAACCATATCCGGCACCTAAAATAGACGATTCGGTGATAGGTGTATTGCGCACACGACCTTTTCCAAACAGTTTATAAAAATTATCTGTGATTTTGAATACTCCACCATATTCGGCAACATCTTGCCCCATGATTACCGTATTAGAAAATTTCTCCATAGATTGTTTTAATCCATCCGAAATAGCATCAACTAATCGTTTCTGAGAGCTATTAGTTGACGAAGGATTAGTGATAATCTGGGTATAAGGGGCGTATATATCGCTTAATTCTTCGTTAGTATCAGCAACAATTTCTGGTTCAGCAAAAACTTCTGCCAAATCATCATCCATGCCTGATTTAAGTTCATTATAAATACTTTGTTTACTCAAGTCATTGAGAAGATCTAAATCAAATAGAAACTTTTCATAATTAGCGATAGGGTCTTTTAAGCTCCATTCATCAAACAATTCTTGAGGAACGTATTTGGTACCGCTGGCTTCTTCATGCCCTCTCATTCTAAAAGTCATACATTCCAACAAAATAGGTCTAGGAGCATTACGCATACTTTTAGAAAGTTCGTCGACTTTATGAAAAACATCTAAAATATTATTTCCATCTACCTGATAAGCTTCCATACCATATCCAATACCTTTGTCGATGAATTGTTTACATTTAAATTGTTGGTTACTTGGAGTACTTAAGCCATAACCATTGTTTTCGATAAGAAAAATAACGGGCAGACTCCAAACAGCAGCAACGTTTAAAGCTTCATGGAAATCGCCTTCACTGGTGCCACCATCACCACTAAATACGAGAGAAATTTTCTTGTCATTATTGAGTAAATGAGCAGTTGAAATACCATTTGCCACACCGAGCATTGCGCCTAGGTGCGAAATCATACCAACAATATGGTATTCGTTAGTGCCAAAATGAAAGCTGCGATCGCGTCCTTTTGTGAAACCACTTTTTTTACCTTGCCATTGAGCAAATAATTTCTTGAAAGGAATTTTTCTAGTGGTAAATACCCCTAAGTTTCTGTGCAAGGGTAAAATATATTCGTCGGGTTCTAGGGCTAAAGTTGCGCCTACAGATATGGCTTCTTGACCTATTCCACTAAACCATTTGCCAATTTTACCTTGTCTAAGAAGAATAAGCATTTTCTCCTCGATGATACGAGGATAAAGTAGTTCTTTGTAGATACTTAGCAGTTTTTCGTCGCTAAGGTTTCTGCGATTGAAGTTCACGGCGCAAAAGTACGTTGATTTTGCGAAATTGATGCTAGATGTTTTTAGCTTATTCTATGAATAAAAATCCTTTTTCACTTGCTTGTCTTCTAATCGCTTCAATTAATGCTACTCCCAAGGTTTTTTCTTTTGGCTTATTGTTTTGATTTTCTCTGATATAAGCTTCTCTACTTTTCCCAAGATTATTAATGTTGTTAGAAATTCGGGATCGTGCTTTGGATAAACTGTCTATGATTTGTTTTTTCTCAACTAAGGTTTTCCCTTTCAACGAGTCGGGTAAATCGGCATCTTTAGCTTTATTTAACCAGGTGCTATCTTTGACATTAGCATCAACAACATCCCATTTAGAATTATCATAAACGCCTTTTTTTGTTTTTGCGATGCTCCTTTTTACACCAGCTGTTTGGCTCATTGCACTAGCATTTTTATCTTGAGCAAATTGATTGGATTTTTTAAGATTTGCCATTATACCATAACCCCAATAAGTACGATTTAAGCTATCGCCATAAAGTTGAATTAAGCTGTCGTAAGGTGTCCAAATATCATATTTATTTAAATTTGAATTGATAAAAAAGTAGGCACCATTGGCTAAATCAGCACCATTTTTCCAAAAAAATCTGACCCCTTGCATCGAATCGCCGCAGAAAATTGTATTAATAAAAATATTTTTTTCCATTCCTGTTTTGCAACTTGATTTATAGTCTACTTTGCCTTGATTAAATTCCTCGTTTCCAGCAATAAATATTACTCTATAGATAGAATCATCGTCGCGCCATTGTAATTCATTTATTGCATCTTTAATTACCCAACCACAATATTCGTCGCCACCATTTGTTTTAAGATTAAATAGTACTTCCGAAATTGTGTCTAGATCATTGGTGTAATCTAAGAGTTTTTTAACATATCCTTTTGTTTGGTCATTTCTAGAACGTCCATATTCGTAAAGCGCAATTTCTAATCTTGTCGAATGGCCATTTTTATTTGCTTTTGAAACTTCAGTAACAACATTCCATAATTCACTTTTTGCTTGATCAATTAAACCGTCCATACTATTACTAACATCTAAGAGTAAGGCTAATTGAATAATATTATGAGATGGATTATAAGATGAATCAATTGTTTGAGCATTGATTGGTCTTATTATAAAAGCTATAAGTATTAAAAGAGTTAGAGGTTTCATCATGGTTTATCCAATTGAAATAAATAAGGTAAACGCAATTAAAAGAAGTTTATTTTAAATTTATATGAATATTCATAACATATTAAAGAATACAAAGTCAATTATATATCTTCGCATCTCTTAATTTAGGGGCGTAAGGTAGTGAAGGTCAAAGAACTTGTCGAGTCTTTCGGCAAACATGCTCAAATCAAGGAATTTCTGGATAATAACCAGGAGTCGGGGCGGCATATTGCCCGTTTTGAAGGACTAGCTGGCTCGGCAGCTGCAATGTCTGTAGCGGCTATATTTGCTCAAAGACAATGTGATATATTAGTGTTGTTGCCAGAAAGCGATGAAGCCGAATTTTTTAAAAGTGATTTAACAAACTTACTTTCAGATAATGATGTGTTGCTTTTGCCAGAGAGCTTTAAAAGACCATTTGAATTAGATGAAATTAATAATGATGCAATTCAAGTTAGAGCGGAACTGATATCTAAACTTCAAAAATCAGAATCACCGCATATAGTGGTTGCAACTCCAGAAAGTATCATGGAGAAAGTGATTAGCGACGATAAATTAAGAAAAAATTCATTTCAAATTCGATTAAGTGAGAAGCTTGACCTAGAGTTTCTATCCGATTTTTTGGATGAAAATGAGTTTGAACGTGAAGATTTTGTATACGAACCAGGGCAATATGCTGTAAGAGGTGGAATTGTAGATATTTATTCTTTTAGCAATGATAAACCGTATAGAATTGAAATGGATGGCGATACTATTGAAAGTATTAGAACCTTTGAAATCGATTCACAACTTTCGGTTGCAAGAATTAATCACTTGAGCATCGTTCCCAATATTCAAAGTAGTGGTATTGCTGGAGAGAAAGTGGCATTATTTAAGTATTTC
>JADLHV010000183.1 GCA_020848595.1 Bacteroidia bacterium | reverse complement strand
GTGTAAAGTATTTTTGCCTTTCTTAATGATGACTCCTCGGCTGTCAATAAATTGGTGTCTATAATAACAAAGTCAGCATCATATCCTTTCTTTATCTGCCCTTTACGATGGTCTAGAAAACAAGATTTTGCAGCCCATGTTGTCATGCCTTTTAATGCCTCTAATGCACTTAATTTCTCTTCTATTTGAAATGGATTTGATGCCTCGTTTTCTATACTTTTTCTGAATATTGCTGCATAAAAGGTGTGCAATGGATTGATTTTTTCTACAGGAAAATCTGTTCCTAATGCAATATATCCACTATTAGCTAATAATGATTTATATGCATATGCGCCTTTAATTCTATTTTCACATATACGCTCTAATACCCATGGTGCATCGCTACAAGCATGCGTTGGCTGTACACTTGGAATAATACCATAACGTCCAAATAATACCATATCGGCTGGATCAACTATTTGTGCATGCTCTATTCTCCATCTTAAATCATTGCCAATAGGTAGGATCTGACTAAATATATCTAACATCATTTTGTTTGCCGAATCGCCTATACAATGGGTGTTTAACTGATATTTGGTAATCGCTAAGGTCATTTTCGCAAACGAATCTAAATACCTTCTGTTATGTATGCTTAATCCTCTATGTCCTGCTCTGTCGCAATAATCTTTCTTTAATAACGCCCCTCTGCTGCCTAATGAACCATCTGCATACAATTTAAAACTGCATATCTTGCTGTTGTCAGATTCATAAATCCCAATATTCTTGGCATATTCCATGTTTTTTGTATTTGGATTCAACATCATATACATGTAAATCGATAAATCGCCTTTATCATGTAACGAATCTAAAAATAAACATTCGTTGATATCTAAACCAGCATCTGCTAAACATGTTAATCCTCTTGAATAACAATCGTTCTCTGCATATTTTAGTGATTGGATAAGTCTATCTTTTGAAGGTGATGGAATTATTTTTTCTACTAACTCTACGGCATTGTCTATCAAAAGTCCTGATAAAGTATTGTCTTCATTTCTTAATATTTCTCCGCCTTCTATTTTTGTTTCTATATTTATTCCCGCTAACTCTAAAGCTTTTTGATTGCAAATGGCTGCATGGCCGTCTACGCGTTTTAATATCACCGGACGGTTCGGAAACATCTCATTTAATATACTGTTGTTAAATGTTTGTATTTCTTTGGGCCAATCATATTGATCCCAACCTCGTCCCATTATCCAGTAACCTGTGTCTTTATTCGAAAAATCTTTAACGCGCATGGTCACTTCCGACCAACTTTTTGTACCTGTTAAATCACAACTTAATAAGGTCTTCGCATATCCGTAAAAATGACAATGCGCATCTATCAACCCTGGATAAACATAGCGCTTCTTTAAATCTATAAAAGCAGTGTCATTACAGGTATATCGTGTCAATAATTCATCGCCTCCTACATTTATTATTTTACCTTTATCTATTACTAATATGCTGGCTTCTGGTAAACTGTCATTCATCGTTACAATTCTACCATTGTGATAAATTGAATCTACTTTTATCTTCTTATTACCACATGATGTAAGTAATATCAATATAGAAATGAATGTGAATGTGATTTTTTTTAGTGTCATATCTCGCCTTTTTTTCGACCGCAATATTAATGCTATACGCTATATTTTCAAAGTATTTCGTGCTTTTTAACTACTCTGGTTTTTGTTACTTTTGGGCAACTTTGTTCCTTTTGTGGATTCAATTTTCTACTCTTATTAAAATCGCTCCTTTACTTTCTTTAATTTTGCAGGATGCTTTTTCCAAGCCCCAATCTCTTTGATGATAATAAAGATTTATTCACCCATATCGGTCTTTTGGCTGATAATGAAAATCTTGATATCTATTTGATTGGTGGTTTCGTCAGAGATATTTTCTTGCAAAGAGTAAGTAAAGATATCGATATCGTAGTACTGGGTAGTGGTATCGATTTCGCTAAAAAAGTAGCGGCTTCTCTGGATGATTCTAAACTAAGTTATTTCGAAAATTTTGGAACTGCTCAATTATTGTATCGCGACTTAATAATTGAATTTGTCGGCGCTCGTAAAGAAAGTTATCAAACAGATAGTCGTAAACCTCATGTCGAAAATGGTTCTCTGCAAGACGATCAAGAAAGACGTGATCTTACTATCAATGCAATGGGAATTTCTTTGAATAAAAATTCCTTCGGTAAGCTTATCGACCCATTTAATGGTCTTGATGATTTAGATGCCCAAATTATTAAAACGCCTCTAGATCCTGATAGAACGTTTAGTGATGACCCTCTGCGTATGATGAGAGCCGTTAGATTCGCTTCTCAATTGGGATTTAAAATTGATGAACAAACTTTTGATGGTATCGTTAGAAATAAACATCGTATCGAAATTGTATCGCAAGAAAGAATTACGGATGAACTCAATAAAATAATTCTCTCGCCTGTGCCAAGTATTGGCTTCGAATATCTTTTCGATACCGGTTTGTTGGATTTGATTTTTCCTGAGATGACACTTCTTTTTGGTGTCGAAACTATCAATGGTTTTAGTCACAAAGATAATTTTTATCACACTCTCCAAGTGCTCGATAATCTTGCTCTTTTAACCGACGACTTATGGCTTAGATGGGCCGCAATTCTGCACGATATAGCTAAACCAGCTACTAAAAGATTTGAAGTGGGTAATGGCTGGACTTTCCATGGTCACGAGGATAGGGGGAGTCGTATGGTAAAACCTATTTTCCGTCGTTTAAAATTGCCGC
>JADLHV010000182.1 GCA_020848595.1 Bacteroidia bacterium | reverse complement strand
CTAGCAAAAGTATAACCGCTGAATGTACCGGTATTAGTTTGAAATTCGATTGTTGGACCTTTAGGTGTAGTATCACCACCACCACCGCCACCATTGTCATCTCCGCAACCAACCATAGCGATTGAAGCCACGAATAAAGCTAAGCTAGAATAAATTAATTTTTTCATAAAACTTTCTGATAAAATATTTGTTTGTTTATTGCAAAAATAACATTTAACGAACAATAAAAAAATATATTTTTAAATCGTCAACCAAACTACTTTCTTTGCCATTATGAATCAACCTCAAAGAATCAATTCAGGCTTTATTGCTATTATAACAGTGTTCTTTTTCTGGGGCTTTGTTGCTGCTAGTAACGGCATCTTAATCCCTTTATTTAAAGTAAAATTTGAATTAAGTCAATTTCAATCACAACTAGTTGATTTTACATTTTATTTAGCCTATTTCATTGGCTCGATTGTCTATTTTGTTCTTTCTGAAGCATTTGGAGATCCCCTTAACAAACTAGGATATAAAAAAGGTTTAGTTTTCGGGTTATTATTATCGGCAATTGGTGCGCTATTATTTATACCAGCAGCCAACATGAATTCATATATCCTCTTATTAATGGCTTTATTTGTCATAGGTCTAGGTTTTGCTCTCCAACAAATAGTTGCTAATCGTTTTGTTGCGAATTATGGAGATAAAGCTCATGGTGCACATCGATTAAGTTTAGCCGGCGGTATTAACTCATTTGGCACAACTATAGGTCCTGTTTTACTTGGATTTGCTTTATTTGGAAGCGCCGAAGCTCCAAAACCTGAAAGTATAGGTATTGAATCTGTTAAAACTCCAGCTTTAATATTATTTGGACTTTTCATTTTGTGTGCTATGCTTATACAATTGAGTAAACTGCCTAAAGTTAGCAGTGAAGAGACATCTACTAAAGATTTTAAACTTAGCAATCACCCGCAATTAATTTATGGAATGATAGCTATTTTCCTATATGTAGGTGTAGAAGTTAGTATTCAAAGTAATTTGGGTGCTTTATTAGAATTACCCGAAATTAAAGGCATCGACCACACATTGGTAGCGCCATATATCTCATTATATTGGGGCAGTTTGATGATCGGTCGTTGGACTGGAGCTGTTACAGTTTTTAAAGTTGGTAAAATTGGGATGATTGCTTTACAAATTATAGTGCCATTACTAGCTTTTAGTATTGTATTCTTAGTTAATACTCTTTACAATAACGACACATCTGATTTTATAAGCTATTTACCGTTTGTTTTATTAGCCATTGGACTATTTATTATAGCAGGAGAAGATGCCGCAAAAACACTATTCATATTAGGTTCGGTAGCGACAGTACTAATGTTAGTAGGATTATTTACAAATGGAACATTAGCATTATTAGCGTTTACAAGTGGAGGTTTGTTTTGTTCAGTCATGTGGCCATGTATCTTTTCGCTTTCTATTGGAGGTTTAGGAAAATACACGAACCAAGGTTCCTCATTACTTATTATGATGATTTTAGGTGGTGCAATAGTTCCGCCACTTCAAGGGTATTTATCGGATAGTATTGGTATCCACAATTCATATTTTGTAACAGTTATCTGTTTTGCTTATTTAGCTTGGTTTGGTTTTAAAATGCGACGGAATAAAGCTATTCAAGAAGATGTAAGTGTTGATGCTGGATTATTGCGTCATTAATCTCCTACCCTTTCAAATCGAGGCATTAAAACGCCTTTTACTTCTACACTTTCATTAAACATATTTAAGGGTCTTACCCATAATTCAAATTCGCCATATAACTGCTTATACAGCACCAAATCTTCTAGTGATTCTGAATGCCTAACAAGGCCAATGACTTCATAGTAATTGCCTTTATAGTGTCTATATTTACCATTCTTTACTTTTTCCATTTACCTTTTTCAATACAAAAGTATGAAGCCTATAGATATTTTAAAAGTTTAAATGCCATGAAGACAATATTAACAATTTCGACCTTTCTTATCGCTTTAGTCAATTACGCACAGAATCTCAGTATTGAAGGGAAAATTCGCATCAATACAGAATCAATTGACAGGAATTTCAAAATAATTATTCTTCAAGAGAATCATATTATAGATAGTTTCGATACAAAAGAACCAGGGCATTACATTGCACAAATTAAAAAAGGTGCCTATTCATTTAAATTCCATACAGAAGGCTATATGCCAATAACAGTCATGGGCTTGAATTTTCAAAACAATAGTAAAAACATGAACTTCAATCTTATGATGAAAAGAATCCCATTAATAAAATCAGTTTTACCCAAGACAATCCCAAAGCATTTGAAAGACAGTTCAAGTAAACTAGATTCTATTTCTATTCCTGAAATGACAGAATATCTAATTTTAACGGGTAAATTAAAAACTAAAACCAAAGTCAATTCAGTGAATAAAAACGCTGGCAAAGATTTAGCTGTATATGATATGCCTACAACAGAATTTGTAATTGGTTCAAAGCGAGATAAAGTACACAGCTTAGTTACACCACCATTTATGCATAGATCTGGAGAGACATCTTTAATGGATATTGAATCGATGCCATCATCAGGAAGTTCAAGTTCCGAAACAGAAATGGCACTAAACACAAGTATTCATGCTGGACAAGTAACAGCAGGACATTGGAGAGATTTAGATAATTGGGAGGCATGGAATAAAACGAACGAAAATGCCATCAATAACTATATGAAGCAATGGGGATTTTATCCAAATTTACTTTCAAAAGTTATTTTAGTAGACGAAAAAGGTCAAGCTGCTAGAAATATCAGTGTTACATTACAAACTTCAGAAGGCAAATCGCTTTGGTCTAGTGTGAGCGATGCTAATGGATTTGTATATCTATGGCCAAATCTATTTACAACGGGAGAAGAATTAAAAAACCTTGTATTATTATTAAGCGATGGGAAATATACTCTCAAATTAAAAAAAGCAGAACAATATATCAATTCTGATAAATATGCGGTAGTAAATTTTGAAGTAAAAACGAGTCAAAGAATAGAAATTGGCATTATGGTAGATGCCACAGGAAGTATGGCAGATGAAATCCGGTTTTTACAAGTTGAGTTAATAGATGTAATTGGCAGAATTAAACGCGAAAGACCTTGTTCGGACATTTATACTGGATCGGTATTTTACAGAGACTTTGGAGATAAATATGTGACTAAATTTTCACCTTTAAGCGACAATGCATTTAATACAATTGATTTTATTGGAGAACAAAGTGCACAAGGAGGAGGCGATTTTCCAGAAGCTGTAGAAGAGGGACTAGAAACGTCCATTGATCAATTAGGATGGTCGACCGAACAATGCACTAAAATTCTATTTATTCTATTAGATGCACCACCGCATTCCAATGTAGAAGCCCATAAAGCCAAAATCAGAAAAAGCATTGAGAAAGCAGCTAAAATGGGGATTCGAATAATTCCAATTTCGGCAAGTGGTATAGATAAATCAACAGAATTTCTACTAAAGTACTTTGCTATAGCCACTAATGGAGAATACATATATATAACCAATGATAGCAAAATTGGCAATTTTCATATCCAACCAACAGGTGGCGAAAGTGATGTAGAATTTTTAAATGATTTAATGGTCAATATCATTTTAAACTACTCTGCAATTACTTGTCCGAATCAACCTAATCAAAATCCAGCAGACACATCTAAACAATTGGTTCTCACAGAAGCTCAAATAGACAGTTTAAAACAACAGAATCAAAATCAAGAAATATTCGCCAATGAGAATTGGTCTATGAGATTCTATCCAAATCCAGCCAATGAATTTTTATTTATAGAATTCAGTGAAAGTGCCGAGAAGATATGGATAACAACAATGAACGGTCAAACAATTTATAATTCTCAGAGTCCTGGTCAAACAAGTATTAACATGAATATTAGAGATTGGAACTCGGGGATGTATCTTGTTTACGCAATAAAAAATGGAGAGACAATTTCAGGAAAACTCTTGGTACTGCATTGACCAGAGCCGTAAATAGAATTAGACTTAATTACATTCTATCTGGACAGTTTATACCAACAAGGTGAAGAACGTGTTTGAGAGTATCGCCGGTCATTCTTGAAAGTTTAAGTCGAAATTGACGCAGGTTGGAATCTTCTTCTTTAAGAATAGAAACATCATTATAGAGACGATTAAATGCTTTAGCCAGATCGAGTGCATAAGAAATGAGAATTGCAGGACTATAAGAATTTGCAGCTTTTAAGACCTCAGATTCAAAATTCAAAAGACATTTAATCAGGTTAATTTCACTTTCGCGTGCAATTACATCACTATATTTATATGTACAATCTTCAGGTTTTGCGGCTCTAAAAATACTTTGAATTCGAGCATAGGTATATTGAACAAAAGGCCCCGTATCGCCTTGCAAATCGATAGATTCAGCTGGATTAAACAACATACGTTTTTGAGGATCCACTTTTAAAATAAAAAATTTAAGAGCCCCCATACCTAGAGTTTTAAAAAGTTCTTGTTTTTCATCCTCAGGCATACCATCCGTTTTGCCTAATTCTTCTGTTTTTTCTTTAGCGGCAGCAATCATTTCAGACATCAAATCATCTGCATCAACGACAGTACCTTCGCGACTTTTCATTTTACCAGAAGGCAAATCAACCATACCATAACTTAAATGGTGTAAACCAGAAGCCCATGTCCTACCCATTTTTTGTAATATGAGGAATAAAACTTTAAAATGGTAATCTTGTTCATTTCCTACAACGTAAATAGATTTATCACATTTAAACTGTTCAAATTTTCTTTGAGCTGTTCCGATATCTTGAGTAATATAGACAGAAGTTCCATCACCTCTTAAGACAAGTTTTTCATCTAAACCATGGTCTTTAAGATCAATCCAAACACTATTATCCGGTTTTTTAAAAAAGACACCCATTTTCAAACCTTCCTCGATAATATCTTTTCCTAATAAATAAGTTTGACTTTCGTAATAATACTGGTCAAAACTAACACCCAAAGCTTTGTAAGTCACATCGAAACCGGCATATACCCAGGCATTCATTGTTTTCCATAGCTCTATAGTTTCGGGGTCTCCATTTTCCCATTTAATTAACATTTCTTGAGCTTCTAACAATAAAGGCGCTTCCTTTTCGGCCTTTTCCTTATCTACTCCAGATTCAACAAGCTGATTAATTTGTGATTTATAATGTTTATCAAATTCGACATAGTATTTTCCCACTAAGTGATCGCCTTTCATTCCCGTACTTTCAGGAGTTTCACCATTACCAAACTTTTGCCAAGCAATCATACTTTTACAAATATGAATACCACGATCATTTATTAAATTAGATTTAATTACATCGTATCCAGAAGCTTCCAAAATACTTGCAACAGCAAATCCCAAAAGATTATTACGAACATGACCTAAATGTAGAGGTTTATTGGTATTGGGTGAAGAGTATTCGACCATAACCTTACCTTTATTTCCTAATTTATATTTAAGTTCATAGACCTTAAAATATTCGAGCCAATAAGCATGAGATATTTCGAAATTAAGAAAACCTTTAACAATATTAAAGTCCGAAACTTGGTCAATATTCTGTTTGATATAAACACCTAATTCATGCGCAGTTTCTTCAGGTTTCTTTTTAGAGAATCTAACAATTGGGAAACACACAAAAGTGAAATCGCCTTTAAAATCGGCATTAGTCACTTCTAGTTTAATATCTTCCACAGCCAAACTGACATCATATAAATCCAGTATGGCATCAGAAATCCCTTGTTTCAAATAAGTTTCCAATTGCATGGTGCAAAGATATTTAGGGTCTGCTTAAAAACAAGAACTATCCAATTAATTCACAATTGCATTTAAATTTAATCAAAAATGTAATAATAAAGACTTAAGAAAGTATCGAATTTAAAGAAATACCTAGCGAATAATACGCACAACGCCATTAACAAGCGGTTCGTTTTTATCTCTACCTTTGTAACTGTATTCTAGAATATAGTAGTAGGTGCCATCGGGACAATTATATCCATCATTCATATAACGGCCGTTCCAATCGTATCCCTGATCATAACTTTCAAACACTTTAACACCCCATCTATCATAGATGATTAAATGGTAATATTCGACATTTTTAGTATAAATATTAAATACTTCATTCCCTTCTATACCATCTTTATCTTTACCAGTGAAAGCATCGGCATTAGGTGTAAATACGTTTGGTGGTGTAATAACCATTTCATAATCGTTAATAATTTTTAAACAAACAGTATCCTTGCAACCGAGAGCATTAGTGGCTTCGAGACAAACCCAATTATCCCAAGGATTATTGATAAAATTATTACAGATGATAGAATCTGGAGGAAATTGATCGACATTTTGTTCGAAAGCATATTTACTAAAAGTAATATCTGTATCGTGATAAAAACCCCAACGGTAGCTTACAGCCCATTTAGATCTATTAGTAAAACAGAAATACGGAGCATCTTTTTTACTTAAAACAAAATCCGCATATATACTATCAGCATAAACAGTAATCGAATCATAATCAGGGCAAAAACTACTATTTAACCCAATAGTATCAGGCATCCAAGTAATTAAAAACGATCCTTTCCTTTTAGGCACAACCTTTAAAGTCAAATCAGTTGACTGTAAATTTTCTTGACCGAATGTCCAATTATATTTGGTATAAATATTTTGAGTTTTAAGGTCAGCATTAACCGTAATAGTATCGCCAACACACACAACAATAGGTATTGCATTAAGTTTAACTGTATCGTATGGAAGCACTACAACAGTGATTTTAGCTTGTCCACCTTTTACATCTGGATAAACAGCAGGACAATATTTCCCAGAATTTGCGATACTATCATATTGATTCAAATAAACATCAAACTTTCCAGTTTGCGTATATTTATGAGTTATAAGTCCAGTATCGGTTTGAGGTTCATAAAATCCATCACCAAAGTTCCATAGCCATTGAGAAGATTTCGTATAATTATTCGTGAAATTCCTAAAGATGACAGAATCATTCACACAAATAAACAAAGAAGTTTCAGGAACAAAAATTGGACTAGGACCAGGAATAAAAACTATTTTCTTGAAAGTATCCTTGCATCCAAGAACACTTTCAATGACCATCGTTATTTCATAATAACCATTTTGACCATAATCATGACCAATTTGTTTTGGTAATTGATTTAGGTATTCGAGCGGCACTGCACCATCACCCCAATCGATTGTCCATTTATAGATAAAATCGCAAGGAGGTAGACCATTTTGTTCGCATGGGTCAATTATGGTAGATGTATCAAATAATTCGAGAATAGTTTTACAGTTAGGCGTAGCTATATCTGTATAGAAACCTGCTCTAGGACCGGTAATATATATTTTATGAGTAAATGTATCCGTACATTGATTACTATCTTTAGCTAATACTCTTAATGTATAAATACCGGGCGTTTTATAGTATATAGATCCAGGTTGATTGCCTATTAATATATTTGGAGAACCGTAGCCTTTAATTACATAAGGAAAACCTCCGAAAATAGTAGCTGGTTGAGAGATATCATCATCCTCTTTGCTTAAATCCCAAATAGTAAACCCTTCCCTATTTAATCGACCTGCTTCATTTTCTCTGATTAGCCAATAATCGGTTGTGTCATAAGTTTCATTAAGCGGGTCGTCATTATCATAATATCTAAAATTAGTAACTGCTTCTAAAATTCTACCTTGACATAAGATAGAATCGGTGAATTCTACTTTCGCTTCAAAACCTACTGCTAGAGATATCATTTTTTGATTAGGGCACCAAGATGGGAAATAACTTTCAACAGAGCGAATAATCGTATAAGAGCCATTTTTAAGCGGTGTAAAGCCATACGCTTTAACAAAACCATTCCCAAGATTAACAGAATCAGCAGGTAGTAAACTCGTATCCTTATAATTTAAAATTGTTGAAGATTGAATAGCATAATACCAATCGATCTCGGTACCAAATCCTGTAGTATCAATACAACCTTTACTACCTGAGTTAGGCATACCAATTGTTCCGACACCATTCCAAATCAATTCCAAAACTACACTATCTGGAATTTCATTAAT
This sequence comes from Bacteroidia bacterium, assembly GCA_020848595.1. Taxonomy (GTDB): domain Bacteria; phylum Bacteroidota; class Bacteroidia; order NS11-12g; family UBA955; genus JABMMZ01. The sequence goes on along the minus strand of JADLHV010000182.1, from coordinate 1,969 downwards.
ATCTAAACCTAAATCAGCAATTCTAGATCGTAAAGTTTTATAACCAACTCCAGGTAATGCTATGGCTTTATAAGCATGCACGATAGCGGTAACTAAAGTATCAATTTTAGTTAAGTTTAGAATTCCACCAGCACCTAATTCATATCTATTAATAACAGTATAATTGACCTTTTGACCAGGATAAGCAGGGTGATCGACGACGCGATAATAATACTCTTCAATTTTAGAAGTTGTATCTAAACCGCCATCATTAACCATAAACCACGCACTATAGTCTGCTAATTTATTTGCATCCGGACTTCCAGCAGGGATAGAAACATAAGTCGTATTATTGCGGCATACATTATCCTTTTTAGCATGATTTTTCACAAATTCTAATTCTGAGAATAATCTAGGGAAAGATGCAAAATTTTTGAAATAAACAGTATCAAAACATTCACTTGGAGCAACACCATTTCCAATAATAAGAGCCACATTAATGTCTTGAACGCTTTTATTCGGCAAGATAGAATCATTATAAACCCAAAAGAATTTACCACTATTAGGTCCTTCTGCATTATAACCAGCATAAGGAGGTTTAGAATTCAAGAATGTTTGTCGACCCATATCACCACCCATTAAATCATTAAATAGGACCCAATTATTTGGTGTATTAACATAATCTGGATTAAACCACACAGTAGAAGCCATGCAACCAGGTTTAGTTTCTTCCAAATTAAATTCTATTACTTTATTATTATATCCATAACAAAAATGATCATCTATTCTTAATTTCTTAGCAGAAGGAGGTAAAAGTGCTAAACCAGCAGTTGCTTGCGATTCGCATTTAAATGGATGAACAGTATCTCTTAATTTTAAAGTAATTTTATGACATTGAGGAAATTGAAGATAAAACAACTTTCTATGTAAAGATTGGTCAATGCTATCTTCAGGAGCAATATTCGGATTTAAAAATTTTGATACAATTTTGTGCCTTGACCTTATATCGTCCTTATACAATGTGTCTTTGAAAATCTTTGTTCCATAGATAAAATAACACGAATCATTGACACCAGTTGTAATTCTGAAACTTGGAGAGACCGTATAAAATTGAGGTCCATTAATATTCAGAATACCTCCCCCATTTTTAGGGTCTAAACCAACAGAGCAACCGGCTGGTACATATATTTTCAAATCGTAAGGAAAGTCGTAGCCTCCAGCACCAAACAGTCCGGCGGGAACTGGATTTTTACTCAAAAAAGAACTAAAGATATTACTATCCTTAACCGATAACCCTAAAGGATTATTTCCATAATATAAAAACGTATCTAAAAGAGCATATAAAGAATCAGAATACCAAATTTTTCTAGAACCACAGCGCGATTGAGTTCTATCAAAATAAGCTTGATTGACAGACCTCTTTACATATAAATATCTATAAATTGAATCCCAATCAGTGTAAGAATGCACATCAATTGTATCCTTTGAATAACGACAATTCATGCCCAAATTCAGATTAGCTACCCTATCGGTAGTGCAGGGCAGACAATACGTATCACCAAAATCCCATAAACGGTCGACATTATCCTTATCTCTATCATAATTATAGGGGTAAAAAGGTTCGATTCTACCGGTTTGGGGATTCAGACGCATCACAAATTTAAAGTTTCCAGGAACTTGACTCGACATACTATCTTCATCGAGCATATTAGAATCATTATGGTAATATAAAGAACGGTCGGTAACATGCACCGAATCAGTAGCCGAGCATTGATAACGTTCGTTAGGTAAAATAAAATCAGGTTCAATAATTGCTAATGGTCCAATAATATTTACAGTATCTCTGAGCACATAAGGGCCGCACACATGCGATAAAGTTGCCGTAATAAGATGTGGACCTAAATGCGAAAAGAGATTAAAGGTTTTAAAACCATAATTTACACCTGGGTCAAAACTCCAGCGTACTTTCTCATCTGTAATAAATTGTTTG
>JADLHV010000181.1 GCA_020848595.1 Bacteroidia bacterium | reverse complement strand
TATCCTTACGAAAGCGATGCAAGTCAAGGCGGACAAATGTGGAGCGATAATGATCGTTTTCAACCAGGTAAACGTTTTGGATTAATGAATTTTGATTCAATAGAATTAAAGGCAGGTAAGGCAGTATCCTACGATATAGCCTTTTTTCTTGTTGAAGAAGATAGTTTTAATATTAAACAAATAGCGCAAAATTGTTTAAGCATTAAGCAGGTATTAAGTACTAAAAACTTAGTTAAAAACACTCAAAAAGACCTTACTTTTACCGAAAAAATAAGTGTTTATCCCAATCCAGTAAAAGCAGGGGAAAAATTGAGGATAGATTTTGGCTTTGATAAGCCTATCAATATGAGAGTTATCAGTTCAGATGGACGTGAAATGATCAAATTAGATTTGCACAATTTTAACAATTATATTATATTACCATTTGATTTTACGGATGGAGTATATTTTTTGGAATATCAAACTTTAAACACGAAACAATATATAAAGTTCGTCATTAATCAATAAAAAAATAGCATCAAACAACATATGAATAAATTTTACCGCATAGTATTTGTTTTAGCACTCTTAATTGGGTTCAAACAGGCCAATGCCTCGCACATGATGGGAGGGGACATAGCCTATGAGTGTATTTCACCGGGTAAGTACAAGCTAGTTATTAAAGTTTATCGTGACTGTAGGGGTATTCCTTTCAACAGTCCTGATATTAAAGTCTTCTGTAAAGATGGCACGAATTCTACATCTGTCAATTACACTAGAACGGCTATTAATGACATTACTCCAACTTGTACAGGTGGAACAGCTCCTTGTAATCCGCAAAATACCACTTCAAGTGAAGGTATTGAAGAGCACGTTTTTGAAGCCATTGTAGATTTCAATTCAAGTCCATTCAAAGCATTGAAAGATGCAGGATGTTGCGAAATCATGATTAAAGTTGAACAATGTTGTCGTAACGGAGCGATTACTACCATCTCTCCAGGAAACTTTTATACCGATGCTATGATCAATATCTGTGCTATCGGAAATAAATGTAATACTTCTCCTCAATTATCTATCCCACCAGTAGCTTATATCTGCTGTAACCAACCATTCATTTATAACAATGGTGTTCGTGAGATTATTGATGGTGATAGTTTATCATATGAACTTGGAAATCCTTTGAATGCTAACTCTTCAAATGAAACATATACTGGAAGTTTTACTTCATCTATTCCAATGACACCTTATTGCCCGCCAAATCCTGGTGTGGTTAATTGTCGTGCTCTTCCAAATGCAAAACCTCCACGTGGATTCTATTTTGATAAAGAAACTGGTGATATCGTATTTACTCCAACTAAATGTGATGAAGTTGGTGTAATTGTTATTCAGATTACTGAGTGGCGTAAAGACTCAGCAAGAAAATGGCAGAGAATTGGATTCACTCGTCGTGATATGCAGATTGTTGTTAAGCAATGTCCTGATAATAATCCACCATCATTCACAGGAAATAATAAATATTCTGTTTGTGAAGGTAATAAATTGTGTTTCACTATCGGTACTAAAGACGAACCTTTCTTACCTAAGCAAACTCGTTTGGATACTGTAACTCTAACTTGGAACTACGGTATTCCTCAAGCATCATTTACAATCGTTGACCCAACTGCTCGTGAAAAAGAAGCATTGTTCTGCTGGGAAACTAAAATTGGTGACGCTCGTCCAAATCCTTATACTTTTACTGCTACAGCTAAAGATGATAACTGTCCTAGACCTTCTTCGGCTAACAGAGGATATAATATCTCTGTAAAACCTAAAGCGCGTTCAATCAGAGATTATGTTTTGGGTGATTGCGGTTGGTTGAAGTTTAAAGCTACTCCTGTAGATTCAATTAATCAAAACCCTAAAAACTACATCTATCAATTTACTATTCGTGATAGTACAAATAGTGGTGTGCCATATTATATGGTTTTCAAACAAAATGATAGTTTTAAATTCAAGCGTGGCGGTAAATATATTATTGAGCATTATATTAATAATACTCAGTACAATTGCCCTACTTTCTATACTGATACTGTAATTATTCCTCCAGTTTTGGATGTTGAATTAGCATTTGGAAAAGATACTTTCGTATGTGCTGGTAATAGTTTAGTATTAGAACCTAATGTAGAAAATGGCGTCCCTACTTATAAATACAGATGGGAAGTTCCACTTAATACATTTGACCCTAAAGACACATTAAATAAATACACTTTATTTAAGCCAACTGCAAGTACTTATTTGATGTTGCAATTGACTGATAAAAACAAGTGTGTTGATCGTGATACTATTTTTGTTCTTTATCAACCAAATCCAATTGTAGATATTGGTCCTGATCAAAGAATTTGTACCTATCAAAATGTAACACTGGATGCTCAAAATAATGACACTATAATGCGTTATTATTGGTTGCCATACGGCGATAGTACGCGCACAATAACCGTTAATATTGCTGGAAAATACATTGCTAAAGTGATAGATACTTTAGGCTGTAACACAAGCGATACAATGGAGTTGTTTGTAAACGATACTGTAATCGCTGTGGCTAGTCCAGATAGAGAAATTTGTATTCAAGATACTTTAAAGAAAACTGGTATACGCTACCCTAAAGGCTACCCGAAAATTGTAGTTTGGAAGGATTTAAATACAGGTTCTACTGTTTCTAATGATTCATTCTTCTTGGCTAAAATTACTTCAATGGCCGAAAGGGATTATGAAATGTATCTAAAAGTGACTCAAGGAGGTGTCACTTGCGAAGACCGAGATACCATGCATTTAGTTGTGAATGCTTTACCGACGTTCTCATTTAAAGGATTGCCACCTCGTTGTTATGCTGATGGTGCTATTAACTTAACTCAGAACGCAATAGCTACTGCTTCATCTGGAGATAAGTCTCAAACTGAATCTGACTTAAGATACTACCAGAAATTTAAGAAACCAAGTTGGGTAACTGGTGGTCCTGTAGGTGTTAACTCATAC
>JADLHV010000180.1 GCA_020848595.1 Bacteroidia bacterium | reverse complement strand
TTCATTGGATTTTTGGAGATGGTAGTTTTGCGAATGGAGATACAGTTTCAAAATCCTTTAATAAATCGGGTGGATTTAGTATTCGATTAGCCGTTACCTATATAAACAACACAGGTTGCAAAACAGATACAATTGAAAAATTCATTAAAATCAATTCACAACCCGTATTTGATTTAGGCAAAGACACTCAATTTTGTATGGGCAGTTATTATGAATTATCGCCAATAGTTCGTCCAAAATCTACCTTACAATGGTGGAATGGCAGTACAGCACCAATTGTATTAATTAGTAATAATGTACAGGCATCATTAACAGTAACCGACAGTAATTTATGTAAATTCAGTGACACGATAATAATAAAATTCGTCAATTGTGATACGAGTTCTATCAGGATACCCAATGTATTTACTCCAGGAAAAGATAATAATGGAGATGCCATTAATGATTTATTTGAAACAGAGTTTAGCGGATTTGACAATTTAACTGGCTATATTTATAACCGTTGGGGAATGCGCGTATATGATTTTGAATATCCTGCTAGTGGTTATTGGAATGGTTGTCAAAACAACGATTTATCGAATCCGTGTCCATCCGGCACCTATTATTACGTATTCAAGTTTACTAATTATCAAACTGGATTAGTAAAAGACGTCAATGGCGTAGTTGAATTGATAAGATAAATACTGTATAAAACTTGTTAATTGACTTAGATTTGGAATTGTATAATTTTGAATACACTTTCAAATATGCCAAGAATCTTAGTAATAGACGACGAAAAACCAATCAGAGACGCCCTTCACAACATTTTAACTTCAGAGCATTATGAAGTAGATATAGTAGAAAATGGCAAAAAGGGATTGGAAATGCTCAAAGAAAACGGATACGATGTAGTATTATGCGATATCAAAATGCCGGGAATGGATGGATTAGAAGTCATGACCAAGGCTTCCGAAATTTCTCCAGAAATACCATTTATATTAATATCGGGACACGGAACGATTGAAATAGCCGTAGAAGCGGTTAAAAAAGGCGCTTATGATTTTATTTCGAAACCACCAGATTTAAATAGGTTACTAATTACAATTCGCAATGCAGTTGAGAAGAATAATCTAGTTGTAGAGACAAAAGTATTAAGAAGAAAAGTTACCAAAACTAGAGAAATAGTTGGCGACACTCCTAGTATTTTAAAAATTAAGGAGACGATTACAAAAGTTGCTCCTACCGATGCCCGCGTATTGATTACAGGAGAGAATGGCACAGGAAAAGAATTAGTTGCCAGATGGATACATGAGAAGAGCAATAGAGCTAACATGTCATTAATTGAAGTTAATTGTGCAGCTATTCCAAGTGAATTGATAGAGAGTGAGTTATTCGGACATGAGAAAGGGTCATTTACAACTGCAATAAAGCAGCGAATAGGTAAATTTGAACAAGCTAATGGAGGCACTTTGTTTTTAGATGAAATAGGAGACATGAGTTTATCGGCCCAAGCAAAAGTGTTAAGAGTAATACAAGAAGGTGTTTTGCAAAGAGTTGGCGGTGACAAAGGAATAAATGTCGATGTACGCATTTTAGCAGCAACAAATAAGAATTTACCAGAAGAGATAGAGAAAGGGAATTTCAGAATGGATTTATATCATCGTTTAAGTGTTATAGTTATACATGTACCAACATTAAATGAGAGAATAGAAGATATTCCAGTAATAGCAGATAAATTTCTAAAAGAGATTTGCGAAGACAATGGCGTTAGAAAATCATTTGCGCCGGGAGCGTTAGACGAACTAAAGAATGTTAATTGGACAGGAAATATTAGAGAATTAAGGAACGTTATAGAGCGTTTAGTCATATTATCAGATGCCAAGATAACCGTAGAAGATGTTATAGCCTATAGCAATCCATCTACCCCAGTTTCTAAGACACAGAGTGTATTAATTGATAAATTTGATAAATTTCAGGATTTCAAAGATTACGCGGAGACAATATTTTTAGAAGCAAAACTAAAGAAGAACAGTTGGAACGTAGCCAAAACAGCTGTAGAAATAGATATACAGCGGAGTCATTTATACAATAAAATAGACAAGTACAATCTGAAGCGTAACTAATGATAGGCCATGATATACAAGAGGCCGCAGACAAATTACGACAAGGACTCACGGTAGGAATACCAACTGAGACAGTTTATGGATTAGCGGCTAATGCATTAAATGAATCAGCTGTAGTATCAATTTTTAAGATTAAAGACAGACCGTTTTTTGATCCTTTAATTATTCATGTCAAAGATTTAGAGACAGCGAAGCGTTATGTGCGATCATTTCCACCAAAAGCGTTGCTGCTAGCAGAAAAATTTTGGCCAGGTCCCTTAACATTACTTTTACCTAAAGAAAGTATAATTCCGGATATAGTTACATCTGGGAGTGATTTAGTTGCAATACGAGTTCCGAGTCATCCATTAACTTTATCATTATTAGAATTATTAGATTTTCCTTTAGCAGCACCGAGCGCTAATCCATTTGGATATATAAGTCCAACGCAAGCCGAGCATGTAGAAAAACAGCTTGGGGACAAAGTATCGTATATTTTAGATGGAGGTTCTTCATTAATTGGTTTAGAAAGCACGATTGTAAATTGTTCAGAAGATGGATTAAGCATTGTTCGATTAGGAGGACTGTCAGTAGATGAGATAGAAAAAGTAATCGGTACAAAATTAGAGAAGCAACTAACTCAAAACAGCAATCCCTTATCACCGGGACAATTAGACAAGCATTATTCACCCAAGTCAAAATTTGTATTAAGCGAAAACATTTCGGAGAGTATACTAAAATATAGAGATAAGAAGATAGCGATATTAACCTTTGGAGAAGAGCATTATGACAGAGGGATATATGAATTAAATTTAAGTAAGACAGGAGATTTAGAAGAAGCGGCAAGAAATTTATTTCATTATATGCGTTTATTAGACATTTATGCTCCAGATATAATCATCTCGAAGAAAGTTTCACCACATGGGCTTGGATTGGCGATAAACGATAGACTAGTTCGAGCATCTAGTCAATAAAAGAGGGATAATATTTAATTCTTAAAGATAAACAGAAGTAAAAGCACACAATATTTACTAAATATTTGTTTATCAATAGAATAGGTATTTTAAAGCTATAAAAACGCCCTTAAAAATTAAATCTAAGAGTAGGCAAAAAATAGACAATAAATGCTTACCTTTGCAACTTTAAATTTTTAACCCATTTAATACACAATGAGCCAAGCAAATGCCAGCACCCATGAAACACAATTTGACGTGTTTGCTAAAGTTGCCCGTTACGACCACGAGCAAGTACTGATCTGCCAGGACAATCACACCGGATTAAAAGCAATTATTGCTATACACAATACGGTATTAGGTCCAGGATTAGGCGGTACGAGAATGTGGAAGTATGGAACGGAAGCTGAAGCGATCAACGATGCATTGAGATTATCGAGGGGCATGACTTACAAAGCGGCCATCAGCGGATTAAATTTAGGCGGAGCAAAAGCCGTAATAATCGGCGATCCAACTAAAGACAAATCTGAGCATCTGATGAGAAAATTCGGACGTTTTGTTGAGAACCTAGGAGGAAAGTATGTAACAGCAGAAGATGTTGGAACAACTACGAAGGATATGGAGTATATAAAAATGGAGACCAACCATGTAGTAGGTTTACCAGAGATAATGGGTGGTGGAGGAGATCCAAGTCCAGTTACAGCTTATGGAGTTTATATGGGCATCAAGGCGAGTGCTAAGAAGGCCTATGGTACAGATAATTTAGGAGGCAAGAAAATAGCAGTACAAGGAACAGGAAAAGTTGGATTACATTTAATAGAGTTATTGCATAAAGATGGCGCACATATTACAGCGAGTGATATATTTGAATCAGGATTAAAAGTTGCTTCAGATAAATACGGAGCAAACATCGTTAAGCCAGAAGAGATATTTTCTCAAGACGTTGATATTTTTGCTCCATGTGCATTAGGAGCCATATTAAACAATGACAATATCAACAAATTGAAGTGTCATGTAATTGCAGGAGCGGCAAATAATCAATTAGAAGATGAGACAATACATGGAGATTTAATAAAATCGAAAGGAATGTATTATGCTCCAGACTTCTTAATAAATGCTGGAGGATTAATAAATGTTTACAGTGAGTACAATGGATATGTTAGAGAGATTGCATTTTCACAAACAGAAAACATTTACAATACCGTATTAAGTATTTATCAAAAATCTGAGGAAGAGAATATAAAAACACAGATAGCAGCAATAAAATTAGCTGAGAAAAGAGTTCATGATACGATGATATTACAATCAAAGATCTAAAAGAAAGAAAAAATATAGATAAAGGCCTTGAAAAATTTCGAGGCCTTTTTTTATTGCTCTTTAAGAATTAGCAATCTCAACATATCGAACGCCGCATTAGCAGATCGATTAATTACATTAGCTCTATCACCAATAAAATGATGTTTTTTAACGATGACTTCATTTTTAGAGCAAACACCAATAACCACAGAGCCCACAGGTTTATCGTCGGAGCCACCGCTTGGACCAGCGATACCAGAAACAGCAATAGAATAATCGGTTTGCAGACGTTCTCTTACACCTTTAGCCATTTGCACTACAACCTGTTCACTAACGGCACCTACAGTTTCGAACAAAGTATTTTCGACACCTAGTTGATGGTGTTTAACAGAATTACTATAAGAAATAACGGCACCTACGAACACCTTTGAAATACCGGGTAAGAGAGTTAATTGATGAGAAATAATGCCCCCAGAGCAGCTTTCGGCAACGCTAAGCGTTTGACCTGACTTAGCGAGCATATTAAAAATCAGTTCAGGCAGAGAGATATCTTCATCTACGACTACGTTCTCCCCTATTCGATTAATTAATTTATCAGCAATTGCATTAATTTCTTCCTTAATTCCATGATCTCCAGTACCTGTTAAACGGAGTCGTACCATATTCATATTAGGCAAGTAGGCTAATTTAATATAGTTAGGAAGACTATCTTCAATATCGGCAATATTCATAGCCAATAAAGATTCGGGCACATTAATGGTTATGATAGTTTTGTGATAGAGTTCAGGTTGTTTAAATTTTTTTTGAATTAAAGGAAGCGCTTTAAATTCGATAATATTTTTCATTTCATGCGGCACACCAGGCAGGCTAATAACGACCTTTCCATTAACATCGAACCACATACCAGGCGCGGTTCCCCATTCATTTTTAAGAGTAATACAATTATCGGGTAATTCGGCTTGGAGTTTATTAGCTTCCAGCATTTCTCTACCTCTTTGTTTAAAGAAGGTTTCCAATTGAGATAAAACATCTTGATCGATACGCCATCCCATACCAAAATATTCGGCTAGAGTTTTTTTAGTAATATCGTCTTTAGTCGGACCGAGACCACCGGTAATAATAATAAGTTCGGAGCGTTTGAGGCAATCGGACAACATATCTTTAATTTCGGCAGCATCATCGCTAATAGAATTGATTCTACGAATTTTAATATTTTGTTTATTTAGAATTTGACCTAGCCAGGCACTGTTAGTATCCACTACCTGTCCAATCAAGAGTTCATCGCCAATGGTTATAATTTCTGCTTGCATTACTTAAGATTACAAAGATGGAAAACCCTGATGATGAAATTGTGACTAAGTTTTCAACAAAGGGAAAAAAAGAAGTCGAAAAAAATTAGTTTTACAAGGCATAAAAAATATTTGAAGATGCCTGATTTTTCACATTTACACTGTCATACACAATTTTCATTATTAGATGGAGCAGCATCTATATCCAATCTTTATAAGAAAGCTGTATCAGATGGACAGCGAGCTGTAGCGATAACCGACCATGGTAACATGTTTGGAGTATTTAATTTTGTAGCGGAGGCAGCCAAGCATAATAAAGGCGAGCACAAGATAAAAGCCATAGTAGGATGTGAATTTTACATGGTAGAAGATCGTCATAGGAAAACGTTTACAAAAGACGATAAAGATGTACGACATCATCAATTATTACTTGCAAAGAATCCCGAGGGATATAAGAATTTATCAAAATTATGTTCGATGGGTTATATAGAGGGTATGTATAGCAAGTGGCCGAGAATAGACAAGTCCCTCATTGAAAAGTACCACAAAGGACTTATAGCTACATCATGTTGTTTAGGAGCGATAGTACCTAAGACGATAATGAAAAAAGGGGAAGCTGCTGCAGAAGAAGAATTGAAATGGTGGTTAGATTTATTTGGGGACGATTATTATATTGAATTGCAGCGACACGGGATGGGCGAGCAAGACAAAGTGAATGAAGTATTGATGAGATTTGCCAAGAAATTCAATTTAAAAGTAATAGCAACCAATGATTCGCATTATGTAGACAAAGAAGATTATAATGCTCATGACATATTATTATGTGTCAATACGGGAGAGAAACAGAGTACACCCAAGATGAATGACTTGGATGGAGATGATGATAAATTTGTGAAAGGCAAGCGATTTGCATTTCCGAATGACAATTTTTATTTCAAGACCAAGGATGAGATGTCCTTGTTGTTTTCTGACATACCAGAAGCCTTAGAGAACACAGGCGAGATAGTAGACAAGATAGAGCCATTAAGTTTAAAGAAAGATATTTTATTACCCAATTTTCCAGTTCCACCAGAATTTGCGACACAGGATGATTTCTTAGAATCAATGACCTGGGAAGGCGCTAAAAAGCGTTATGGAGAGATCGATACAGAAATTGAAGAGCGATTAAAGTTCGAATTATTTACGATACGGACGATGGGATTTGCGGGATATTTTTTAATTGTATCAGACTTTATAAAAGCCGGCAGAGAATTAGGCGTAGTAGTTGGTCCAGGTAGAGGATCGGCGGCAGGCAGTGCAGTTGCGTATTGCATTGGAATCACCAATATAGATCCAATAAAGTATGATTTGCTTTTCGAGAGATTTTTAAATCAAGAAAGAAAGAGCATGCCAGATATAGATACAGATTTTGATGATGAGGGTCGTCAGAAAGTCATAGACTATGTTGTGGACAAATATGGTCGAAATCAGGTTGCACAAATTGTTACATATGGTAAGATGGCAGCGAAGATGAGTTTAAAGGATGTTGCCAGAGTAATGGATTTAGACATGAATGAGTCGAATTCGAGTACGAGACTTGTACCAGCTCGACCATTAGGATTAAATTTAAAGCAAATTATCAATGCTAAGATAGAAGGCGTAAAAGAAGATTTAATAGATGTAGACGAAGAGATAGAAGGTGAAGAAGAGCGCGACACCATATTATTAAGACAAGAAGACATTCCAGGTGTAATGCAATTGCGCGAATGGCATCACGACAAGAATAACAAACGAGAGGGAGAAGTATTAAGACAGGCGATGTTATTAGAGGGTTCGGTAAGAAACACAGGCGTGCATGCAGCTGGAATAATAATAGCACCAATGGACTTAACAGACATTGTGCCCGTTGCGGTTGCAAAAGACACCAATTTATTATTAACGCAATTTGAAGGTAAAGTTATAGAAGATGCTGGAGTAATAAAGATGGACTTTTTAGGATTAAAGACCTTGTCGATTATTAAGACAGCAATGGATTTAATCAAGAAAAATCATGCGATAGATATTGATATTGACAATATTCCATTAGACGATTTAAAGACATTTGAATTATATCAAAGAGCCGATACGACAGGAACATTTCAGTTTGAGAGCCCAGGAATGCAAAAGTATCTCAAAGAGTTGAAGCCAGATAAATTTGAGGATTTAATTGCGATGAATGCGCTCTATAGACCAGGTCCAATGGAGTATATACCTACTTATATACGACGAAAACATGGATTAGAAGAAGTTGAATTTGATATACCAGAGTTAAAGGAATATTTAGATGACACCTATGGTATAACAGTGTATCAAGAGCAGGTGATGTTATTGAGTCAATCTTTAGCTGGATTTAGTAAAGGCAAGGCAGATTCATTAAGAAAAGCTATGGGTAAAAAGAATTTAGCCGACTTAATGAAATTAAAAGACGATTTCATGCAAGGTATTGGAGAGAAAGGCTTAGATCCAATAAAATGCGATAAGATTTGGAAAGATTGGGAAGCCTTTGCATCCTATGCCTTTAACAAATCGCACTCAACATGTTATGCATTTGTTGCCTATCAAACAGGATATTTAAAAGCGCATTATCCAGCAGAGTATATGGCAGCTGTATTGAGTAATAATAGCAATAACACAGAGAAGATTAGCTTGATGATGCAGGAATGCAAGCGTATAGGTGTGCCAGTATTAGGGCCAGATGTCAACGAGAGCGATATGCAATTTTCTGTAAATTCAAAAGGCGAGATCAGGTTTGGATTATGTGCAGTGAAAGGAGTAGGAGAAGCACCTGCTTCTAATATTATAGAAGAGCGCAATAATAATGGCGTTTATAAAAACATATTTGATTTATGTGCCAGATGTAATTTACGTGCAGTAAACAAAAAAACATTAGAAGCTTTAGCAAAAGGTGGAGCATTTGATTATGACAAGAACATACATAAAGCGCAATATTTAGCAGAAGTAGAAGGCGGTAGTGGAATAGAGATAGCATTAAAATATGGCGCTAGAACTCAAGAGAGCAGTTTGAGTAATCAAGGATCATTATTTGGCGAGAGTACAAGTGAGAATTATGTAGAACCACAAATGCCTAAGGTAGAAGAGTATTCGATATTAGAAGAGTGTAACATAGAGAAAGAGATGGTTGGCATATTCATCAATCGACATCCGATGGACACATTTAAAGTTGAGTATCATGCTTTAGTAAATACAACATTAATTGAATTAGAAAATATAGGAGACTTAGCAAAGACGAAGCCTAATTTAATAGTAGCAGGAATAGTTGTGAAGGTGGATAATCTCATAACAAAAACTGGTAAAAATTATTCAAAATTCATTTTACAAGATTATTCAGGGCAGTATACATTTTTTGCATTTGGTAAGACCTTTGATATCTTGAGATTGATATTATATGTCAATCATTTTATAGTTTTAAGATGCAAAATAGAGCCACCGAGATGGCAAAAAGAAGGCGGAAGAGAATGGGAATTAAATATACTATCGGGAGAGAAGATGGAAGAGGTGAAAGATCGATATATAAAAGGAATAAATATGAATTTTGAGATTCAACATTTGAATAGAGGGATAATAGAAGACTTAGAAGATATATTTAAGAAATTTGCTGGAACGATGCCAGTTAATTTCACGATAACAGACAAAGAGAAACGCCATCAATTTGAATTAGCAGGACAAGAAAACAAAGTAGACATTTGTCCAGAGTTATTAGATGAATTAAAGCGGAATGCTATAGAATTTAATTTAGTGATGAAGAATTAATCTGTTATTTTCTAAAAGTAGATTTATAAAGATTGATCCAATCATCAGGAGACATTTTAGAGAACAACTCCCCTATTAAATCAAAAGGTATATCATTGATGTTTTTGTAACGAATACAGCTTTTCCCCATATCAAGTTTTTTATTACTTGCCAATTGATGTTCAGAAACAAACCAATTAAGCAAATTGGAATCCGCATATAAACCCATGTGATAGATAGCGATAAAATTTTTCTGAGCTGCAATATTAGCAAAAGGCAGAGGCAATTTCGGGTCGCAGTGATAGCCATC
>JADLHV010000179.1 GCA_020848595.1 Bacteroidia bacterium | reverse complement strand
TTTGCCGTCTGTTTGGAAAAACAGACCCAATTGTAACGAGCTCAAAGATTCCCTTTTGAGCTGTTACATTGGGTGCCCCTGTTTTTCTCAAACCGCCAGCAACAGCAGTCTGAAATGGCGCCCGGTAAAAACGTGTGAAGTGCTCGGATTGAATGTTTGCGTAACTAGATGCTTTGGATCTATGAACAGAATAGAGTTTTTAGTGCTTATTCTGGGTATTATATAATTTACAACAGCAGTCTGAAATGGCGCCCGGTACAAACGTGTGCAGTGCTCGGGTTATATGTTTGCGTAAATAGATGTTTTGGATTTAAAATCGTAATAGATATTCAAGTGTGGAATTTACTTTACGTATTGAAACTAATGATTTTTGAATTTCAATAAATCAATACAAGCTTTAGCTCTTTCTAGATGCTGAAATAAAATACACTAAACTTAATACTAGAAATAGAATATTCACTACTCTCGCAAAGGGTGGTGCGCCTTCGGGATAAATTTGTCCTAATAGTACAACGGCATTTAATACGATTAATATCCATACGAATGTCTTTTTGTATTTTAACATAAACTTCTGAATTTAAAATTTTATTGATTATGTGTTATCATTTTCTTAATCAAAACAATTTGACCTAAATGATAATAACTATGTTCTATAACGCCTTCTATATTTCGAAGAAAAGTTCCATACTTCTCGTCTATAAATGCTTGGTCAAATTGACTATCTTCCATCTGTTCAATTTTAACCGCAAACAATTCAGCATTGATTAAAAAATCATTGACTAAATTTTTCCACTCAACTTCAGTGTTTATGGGCGGTAAATCGAAACTGTACTGGTCACTGATTTCTAATTTTCCATTTTCAAAAGCACTGATTAATCCTCTTAAATAATAATTTATATGATAAGCTAAAATTGCAATCGTATTTAAATTACTAATTTTCTGATTGGCTTGAAGGTAATCTACACTTTGTAATTGCTCTTTGTAATTGGTATTTGCAATCCATTTTCCATTTAAAAAAACTTCGCGGAGTCGGCTCGATATGCTTAAATTTCTTGTCATTAATAGTTCATTAAATTTTCTGCGGCAAATGTACTTTTTTACTTTACACTTAGATATGGCTAGTTATTAAATTACATAAATTTTACAATCATGAAATATTGATAAACCTATTCTTATTGATATGAATAAAGCATGAGTTTAAAGGTTTATACATTTAAGAAAAAGCAATTATTAGACTTGTTATTAATTGAATTAATCCGACGGGTGCCCAAATACGTTCTATTTTACTTGGGGTAATGGTATTCATTATCGTACCAATTAACGAGAACACCACAACACCCCAAATAGCTTTTTGCGAAAAAGGCCGCATTTGCTCTAAGCATATATTGGCACGCGACAAAACTATAAAGGTTATAAATACCAGTAAGCCTATATTTAAAATCGCTACAAGTCGCATTTTAGGAGGATATTTTCCTGGAAACTTTCCACCCATTGATGCGGCACCCCAAGGCAATCCAGCTGCTAAGCACAGTTGAAATACAATAACAATTGCAGATAAAATAGTGAATATAATTGCTGCTGTCATCAGGTTATCATTTATTTTGAATGAATAAAAACTAAACCACTCAATAATTAATGCTTATTGAAGATGCTCAATTGGCACCATTTCATTGACATCTTCTAGATAATTGACTTTCTCTAAATCAAATCCAAACAAACTTAAAAAATCGGATTTGTATCCATTTAAATCACCAATTTCAGGCAGATTATTGGTGTCTGCTATTTCCCACAATTCAGCGATTTTATTTTGAATATCCTCGCGCATTTCCCAATCATCAATTCTAATTCTTCCTTTTTCATCACATTGAATTTCATGATTCGTATATAGGCGTTCATTGAATAAGCGCTCTATTTGTTCGATACAACCCTCGTGATTTCCCATTTCTTTCATAATTTTATACAACAATGAAATATACAAAGGGATAACTGGAATTGCAGAACTAGCCTGAGTCACTAAAGCTTTATTAACCGACACATAAGCTTTTGCATTGATATGTTTTAAACTTTCGGTAATTTTAAAAGCAGTAGCTTCTAAATCATCTTTTGCTCTTCCGATAGTACCTTTTCTATAAACAGCTTCAGTAAGTGATGGTCCGATGTATGAATAGGCAACAGTCATTGCATTATTAGACAGAGCATCTGCTTGACTTAAGGCATCCATCCACATTTGCCAATCTTCGCCACCCATAACAGCAACGGTATTGGCTATTTCTTCTTCATTAGCGGGCTCTATAGAAATATTGGTTACTATTCCGGTATGAAAATCGACTGTTTTATTAGTAAAACTCTGACCAATTGGCTTAAGTACCGAGCGATGCGTAATACCAGTTTTAGGATGAACGCGCACTGGAGAAGCTAAACTATAAATCACTAAATCAATCTTTCCTAAATCCTTTTTAATTCAATCGATGGTTTGCTTTTTTATCTCATCTGAAAAAGCATCGCCATTGATACTTTTAGCATAGAGTCCAGCTTTATGAGCTTCTTGTTGAAAAGCAGCACTGTTATACCAACCTGGAGAAGCGGTTTTTCCAGCTTGAGGAGGTTTTTCAAAGAAAACGCCAATAGTAGAAGCTTTAGCACCAAATGCACTTGTAATTCTAGAAGCCAATCCAAATCCTGTAGAAGCACCTATGACTAATACATTTTTTGGTCCATTGATTTGCTTTTTAGATTGAACATATTCTATTTGATTTAAAACATTTCTTTCACAACCTTTAGGATGCGAAGTCAAACAAATAAATCCTCTCATTTTAGGTTCTATAATCATTTTATTCTTGATTTTATTTTTAACTTATATTTACGATAAAGTATCTTTTTATAATTGAGTGATTAGATTTTAGTTTAAGTTTATACAATTTATAGTTTTATTAGTCGCGTCGCAAATGTATCTAAACCACATCGATTTACCAAGTACTCAAAATTCAAATATGAACACTTTGAAATGAAAGTGACTCTAAAATAAACAAGCTAAATCGAGTCAGTAAAATAGTAGTGATTAGGACAGGATGCTTAAGTGCGTTTTTTAGAAATAAAGCGCTTTAGCTGATTCTAGTAGTTTTTTAGCTTCCGACCAAGAAGGGAGACTATTGGCATCAATGGTGATGGTTCTAATTTCTTTAGCCATATCTTTACTTAATTTCATGGCTTCTAAATGTGCACCACTTGTTGCAAAATCTTTCAACTCACTTTCACTGTTCCATAAAGTCATCGTGTAGTGCTTAGTCCAAATTCCTTGTTTTTTAAACGCCTTGCATTGAGTCGTTTTAAGTTGTCTAATAATTTTAATTGCATTAGAAGATAAAGCAAAAAATTTAAGAGGACCTTTTAATTCGATATA
>JADLHV010000178.1 GCA_020848595.1 Bacteroidia bacterium | reverse complement strand
TTTGCCGTCTGTTTGGAAAAACAGACCCAATTGTAACGAGCTCAAAGATTCCCTTTTGAGCTGTTACATTGGGTGCCCCTGTTTTTCTCAAACCGCCGACAACAGCAGTCTGCAATGGCGCCCGTTACAAACGTGTGTAGTGCTTGATTCTAATGATTCGTGTTATAGTGCTCGAATTTTATGTGAGCGTAAATAGATGCTTTGGATTTATAAAGTAATAGAGTTTTTAGTGCTTATTCTGGGTATTATATAATTTACAACGGTAGTCTGAAATGGCGCCCGGTACAAACATGTTTAGTGCTTGATTCTAAAGATTCGAGTTGTAGTGCTGGAGTTGAATGTGAGAGTAAATAGATGCTTTGGATTTATAAAGTAATAGAGTTTTTAGTGCTCATTCTGGGTGCTAAATAATTTATAATAGCAGTCAGAAATGGTGCCCGGTACAAACATGTTTAGTATAGCTTTTTTGCAATTTGTCTAGCTAAAGAAAAAATTCATGAAATCGAATTTGAATCTCTATTATCTTTGCTTTAATGAACAGACGCGAAATTGTTAAATTGTTAGGCTTAGGTGGACTATCCTTCTATTCAAAATTTGGATATTCTAAAAATAAATCCAATAAAATACCTATTAAACCCATAGTCCTTAGTACGTGGCATAATCAGTCTATTAAAGCTAATCCTATAGCTTGGCAAATTCTAAGTCAAAATGGATCTGCTCTAGATGCTGTAGAAAATGGTGTTCAAGTATGCGAAAATGATATCAATAATTGTTGTGTTGGACTAGGTGCTTATCCCGATAGAGATGGCTTTGTAACTCTTGATGCTAGTATTATGAATCATCAATATGAAATAGGTGCTGTCGCTGCTTTAGAACGAATTAAAAGCCCTATTCATACTGCACGAATGGTTATGGAGAAAACTCCTCACGTATTTATCGTTGGTAAGGGTGCTCAAGATTTTGCGCTCAATCAAGGTCAAAATTTAGAGTCCTCTGACTTGAGTCCGAATGCCCTAAACGCCTACCAAAATTGGTTATCTAAATCTGAATATCAACCTAAAATCAATATAGAAAAAAATCAAAATACGCCTCCAGCTAACGAATTTAATCATGATACTATTGGTATGATTGCCATGGATGCAAACGGTAACCTAAGTGGCGCTTGCACTACTAGTGGAATGGCCTTTAAAATGCATGGCAGAGTGGGCGATTCTCCTGTAATTGGCGCAGGTTTGTATGTCGATAATGCCATTGGCGCGGCAACTGCTACAGGCCATGGCGAAGAAGTTATTCGAACTTGCGGTAGCTTCTTAGTTGTAGAATATATGCGCCGTGGTTTTAGTCCAGAAAAAGCCTGCAAATTGGCGGTGGAACGCATTAAACAAATAACGCCTCGTGACCCTAAATCGATTCAAGTTGGATTCATTGCCTTAAATAAAAAAGGTGAATTCGGTGCTTATGCGCTCCAAAAAGGTTTTGATTTTGGTGTTAATACAAATGATGAAACAAAAAAGTTTGAAGCTCTTGCGTTAATATAATATGATAAAATTAGAAATCGCTTGCAATAGTTTTGCCTCCTGTCTAAATGCTTATCATGGTGGTGCCAATAGAATCGAACTATTCGAAAATTTAACTGATGGTGGCTGTACGCCTTCTGCTGGAACAATTAAACAATCCTTAAAGCTAGGCATTCCAATTTATGTTATGATAAGACCAAGAGGAGGCGATTTTGTTTATTCTAATGATGAAATTGATATTCTATTGGCAGATATAGATCTTTGCAAATCCATTGGTGTCAATGGCATTGTGTTCGGTTGTTTGACTCCTTCCTCTGAGATTGATAAGGACTTATGTCGACGTGTATTGAATCATTGGGGCGGACCAGCAACTTTTCATCGCTCTATCGACCGTACTTCTAATTTAATACGTTCAGCCAAAACCCTAATTGATTTAGGCTTCGAACGAATCTTAAGCAGCGGCGGTCAAGTTGATGCTGTTAAAGGCATACCCGCTTTAAAAGAAATGAATAGTCAACTTGGTTCACTAATCACCATTATGCCCGGAGCAGGTATCAATGCCACCAATGCAACTCATATTCTAAAAGAAACAGGGTGCTTAGAACTACACGCCACCTGTAAAACAAAAATTGATTCTAATAGCGGCAATTCCAATTCTAACTTATTCGACTCAAGTGAAATAAGTTCATTGGAAAGTATTCAGAATTTATCATCAATGCTGAATAACTTTTTCATTGAATGATTGGGGCTCTATAGTAATTGCAAATGCACATTTATTATTTAAACGTCCATGTCCAATTTTTTCGATTCCTTTTTCAGTACTTTTGTTCTAGAATCCCCTCATTGAGTACATTTAAAAACAAACATTTTCATTTTATTTCAATCAATGATTAATAATAATTTGCTCTTTATAGACACCTTTCCCCGTGGTTATAACTATTAAATAAATTCCTTCAGTAAAATCTATTGTATTAATATTTATTGCATCTATTGAATTTAGTTGTGAGAATACTAATTGTCCTAAAGCATTATATATTTCTGTTTTAAAATTACCTTCACAGTTTACATTAATACTATTCGAACTTGGATTTGGATAAATATTAACCCAGCTAGAATCATTAAAATAACTTATAGTTGTTGGGGCATTTGTATTGAATTTCCAAATATCTGACCAAGGTCCAATTTTATTATCATTGAAACCTCTTACTCTCCAGTAATAAGTATTGCCTTGAGTTAATCCATTTAAATCTAAAATAGTATCAACGGAGTTTACAGAGCCAATAATGGTACTAAAATTTGAATTATTTGATATTTGTATGGTATAGGTTTCTGCATTTAATGCTGAGTGCCATTCTAAAGGAATAGATGTAGCATTGATATTAATTGTGTTATTAGCAGGTGATATTAATTTTACTTTTACAACATCTGTACTAACTACGGTTGTAAAATTATAAACGGGAGTCCATTGACTGGTGTCTTTGATGTGATAGGCTCTAGCTCTCCAATAATATTTAGTAGAAGGTAAACAAGATACCATAGCGCTAGAAGAATTGCCAGAAGGTAATGAAACGATTGCCGCAGCTATAAAATTTGAGTCTGTTGAGATTTGATATTGGAATATATAATCATTGACAGAACCTTGAACTCCCCAAATTAATGTAGGGGTAGTAGTGATGTTTTTTGAATTATTTGCAGGGCTGTTTATCCAAGGGGTTGTAGTAGGAGTAAATTTGTAAATTAATGACCAATCGCTGCTATCAATTTTGCTAATGCATTTGGCTCTCCAAAAATACTGAGTTTCGAATCTAAGTGCTTTAGGGAAATTTAATAATACTTTAGTGGGGGTAATATTGTCTAAAACATGTGTGTCTTTGCCAACATACAGATGAGGAGAATTGAAATTAACATTGGTGTCAAGCTCCCATAAGACATGCGAAGATCCAGCTAAAGGATTGATTAAACCTTCTACAAAGGTGCCAACGCCGACATAATTAAAATCAGGATAATGCAGTGTAGGTTTATCTATAGTTGTAAATACTCTAGACGTGCTAGGTAGTGATGTATCGCTTCCATATACTCCTTTTACCCTCCAAACATAAGTAGTTGCATAGTTAAAAAGAGTATCTGACTTTAGAAAGCTTGGTGATATTCCTTGTTTAAAATTGTAGACTCTCTTGATAGATGGACTATTTTGATTAAAAATTTTACCAGTATCATATTCTAAAATATAAGTTTTTGTAAAATTGTATTTTTCGAAACTTAATCCAATATTAATATCTTGGTTAATCGCAAAATTGGCTGGGGAGTATAAATTTACTGCCCCATTAAAAGTTTTAAAACTCAATACTATCCAATTCATAGTGTCTTTGGAGTGTAAGGCTCTTATTCTCCAATAATATATTGTAGAGATATTAAAAGTGTCTTTATGTTTTATTTGATTGTTAGCATTGGTTATGGTATCAAAAATGATGTTTTGGAAATTCAAATCAGTAGATATTTGCATATGGGTTTTTATTCCAAATGTCTTAGTCCAACCAAATACAGGTATCAATGTTTGAACAGTTTGATTATTAAAAGGAGAAATACTTGCGAAATTATTTCTAACAGTAGTGGATTGTACTAGCGACCAATTGCTTTTACTACCATTAAACGAGGCTCTAACTCTGTAATAATATTTTTTTCCGAAAAATAGATTTCTAATGGTATCCTTAGTGATTCCTACTTGTAATGTTTTTTCATACAATATGGGTGAATTAAAGTTAGCTGAAGTGTCAAATTGAATAATAGATTCAGAGGCTCCAAAACCTGGTAAATTCATGTAAATTTCTGGGTCAGTTGTACTGCTTATGGAGTTGACTGGTACATTTTTATCTACGTTGTAAGTATTAACAGATGACCAATTAATAGTATCACCAAAACTATTTATAGCAGTAGCTCTCCAACAAATTTTTCTTCCAAATTTAAAAAATAAGGAATCAAGGCCAAAACTAATATTACTCTTAAAGTATTTTCTGTTGACTGAATTCATTGTATTGACTGTATCCAATTCAAATAAATAGTAATTGCCAATGTTAGTAAATGAAGTGTAATAACTCCAATAAGCACATTGCAATTTTTTAATATCTCCAGAGCTATTATTGCTAGGTGCAACTAGTGTCATTTGGTTACCGACAGTAAAAGACCAAGCTGAAGTCCATGTTGAAGTATCTCCAGTATTAATTGCCCTTGCTCTCCAATAATATGTTTTACTTTTCCTCAAGGTTGAGCCTATTCCAGAATAGGTAGTACTTGAAAATAAAGTCTTTAATTGTAGGCTATTGAAATTGTTCGTCGTATCGTATTGAAATTGAAAAACACTCACACCATTTTGAGCGGATAATGAGAATTGTACTTCAAAATAATTATAGGTCATATTATTTGAAGGAAAACTTAATGTTGGAGGATTCAATACAGCCAAAACATTGTTTGGGTAAATAAAATATGTAAGGGTAAATAAAAGTAAATATTTTCTCATGATTTAATTATTTTTATGGTTAAAGTATTATTTTGATTCAAATTGATAAATGCTAGTATTAATTAATTCCCCGGTGGCATCGTATGTGTATGTTTTAGTGACACACAATAAGCCATCTTCTGTACAATTGGTTTCCTGATGGATTTTGTTCAATGGCTGTTGATATAAATAGGATATAAATCCAATGTTTGATATCTTTTCAGCATAAAAAACATATTTTTTAAAACTGTTAAATTGAACGCATAGTAAAATATTAGGACTAAAGTGCTTCTGTTTGCACATTTCAACATCGGGAAAACTATCTTTGTATTTGATGTATTCTTTGATGTCTCTATCATCAAATCTTATAATGTACTCTGAGTAAAGAGGGTTAGTGTGATTTATTGAAAATTCACTTTCTATGCATATAAAACTGTCAATAGGAATGTTACTAACATATACTTCATTTTTACCTATTACACCCATGCTGTCTTTAAAATAATAATAGGCCCTATTAAAAGGTTTTATGAAGTATTTATTACCCTCTATTGAAACAATATTCTCTGGTGATTTAAGTATTTTCAAATCAACTTTATTTGATTCAACACCTTGCCATGGAATTTCTTGAGTATTCGGTTTATGGTTGATAAAGTCTTGGTCGCCAGGTGAAGACCAAATGCCATTGTAATAAGAGTAGATGCTATCTCCTATTGAATGTCCATAAGGAATATAAAGTACACTTATTCTGTACTTGCCTGGAAATATTGGCGTTCCAAAACTATGATGAGAACTATTAGTAGTATGATATGAATAATAATTTTCAAAATCATTGAGGTGGATTTTATATTCTATTTTTTCTAAAGGTTGTATATATTTTAATAGAATTGAACCCGTATCATGAACCATCATGTTCATTTCAGGGTTTTCCGTTCCTCTTACTAATGTGTAATTTTGAGCTTTGTCGAATAATATCAGTTGCAATAGTTTATTACCAGTATTTTGAGTGTGTGGCAGTAATACTGGGTATGCATTAGACCTATCTATATTGGTCATAGAGATGATAAAGGTTATTTTTTCTCCTTCATAATAGCTTTCTTTTTCTGTTTTAATACTAAATTGAATTGGTTGATATTTTAAATCAGCAAATAAATTATTAGTAATGAATAAAAAATAGTATATAAGGTTTACTCTTTTAATCATACGTTTAGTCTTTATGATCTTTAGAAATAAGGGTTTCTATCCATTTGCCATCTTTTAATGTACTAATTGTGCAATTATTGCTTGTTAT
>JADLHV010000177.1 GCA_020848595.1 Bacteroidia bacterium | reverse complement strand
TACAGTAAAAAGATTATCTGGTTTCTTGTCGTTGGCTAACGAACGTATAATGCCAGGTCTTGCTGCTCCAGCTGCACAACCGCAAACTGAATTTACAACCACTAAACTTATACCTTTTGCTTCAGACATATTCTGTTCAACTTCTTCAGGTGTTTTTAATTCTTTAAAGCCAACATTCGTTAGTTCGGCTCTCATTGGACTCACAAGCATTTCTGGATATGGCATAATCTACTTTTTTCTGCAAATTTAAGTAAAGTATTAACGTATTCCTATCAATATAGATTATAAAATATAAGGTTTTATTTATATGCTAGATTGATTTCTATTGTCATGAAAATCAGTGTGAACTGAATCATCCTATTATCTTAATCGCTTTAATATTGTATTATGTCGTTTTTATATTTGTTGCAACGAATAAAAGCTGTAAATTTGCATTCATCCGCTGTAATGAAAAGAAAACAGTTTTTAAAACATATAGCTGCGGCAACTGGTATCATGACTTTAGTTTCGTTTGATAAAATAGGGGAGTTTCTCGATGAGCAAGATAACACTATGCCTGTTCTGTTTGTCGGTCATGGTTCGCCAATGAATGCCATTGAAGATAATCAATTTAGCCAACGTTGGGCCGCTTTGGGTCGCGAAATTGTAACTCCAAAAGCTATTTTATGTATTTCTGCCCATTGGTTAAGTAAAGGAACTTTTGTTACTGCTATGGAACATCCTCAAACAATTCACGATTTTGGAGGTTTCCCTCAAGCGCTTTTTGATGTGCAATATCCTGCTTTAGGCGATCCAAAACTGGCTTCCGATTTAAATCAATTAGTCAAAAAAACTCAAGTAGGCTTAAATCATGATTGGGGCTTAGATCACGGTACCTGGTCTATCGCTAAAAATATGTATCCCAATGCGAATATTCCAGTTCTGCAAATGAGTATTGATTATGGTCAATCGATGCAATATCACTACGATTTGGCAAAAGAACTTTCATCTCTTAGAAAAAAAGGGGTATTGATTATCGGTAGCGGAAATATGATTCACAATTTAGGTTTGGTAGCTTGGAATAAATTAAATCAAGATAATTATGGATTTGATTGGGCTATTGAATTAAATGAAAAACTTAAAGAAAAAATTCTGAATAAAAACCATGCCGATTTAATTAATTATTCTTCTTTAGGTGCAGCTGCAACACTAGCTATTCCTTCTCCCGATCATTATATTCCTATGCTCTATGCTCTCGGACTTCAAGATAGTAAGGATTCTGTCGAATTTTTTAATGATAAATTAGTTGGAGGCTCTCTTAATATGACCTCTTTTAGTTTGTCGCATAAGGTACTTAATTCGTCTGTGCCTTCTGTTAATCCAATTGATTCTACTCAAGTAGATTCTGCAAATTTGCAATAACGCATTTACCTTTTCATGTCGAATGGTATTGAACAATCAAAAACCATTCATCATGAGATTATATATTTTAATTCTTTTAGCCATTTCAGTCAGTATTGTTAAAGCAGATAATATCAAAACAATCAAGACTAAACCAAGTAAAGCCACAGTATTTTTAACCGGTGTAGAGATCACCCATTCCGATTTCATAACTCTTTTAAAAGGGCCAAATGAAATTGTTTTGGAAGGAACATCTCCAGGAGCCGACGAATACTCTATTACAGCCTATTTTAAAGGTGCTCTTGTTATTGATACACGAAAAGTTCAAAAATACCCTGAAACACCTAAGACTTTTGAACTCGATTTAAAGTATAATAATATGATTTATAAAATTAAAGACTCTTTAGAGGATATAGGTTTTGAAATCAAAAACTGCACAAATCGTTTCAATGCTTTGGATAAAGAAAAATATCTTTTATTAAATAATCGTATCATGAGAGGCGATTTTCAAAAAGACTCTGTTTTGTTACTCAAAGCGAGTTTAGACTTGTTAAATGTTCGATTAAGAGCTATTGATGATGAGCATTTAGCAGAAGAGCGCAAATACAGTAAGTGGATGAAAATGAAAGCTGCTTTAGACGAACGCATTAATTATTATAACTTACTTATTGAACAAAATAGTTTTGGACAGAGCGTTGGGTTTAAAGTTATAAATCAAATAATAGTTACTATTGAGGCGGAATCGGATGTCTCTGGCAGTTTAGTAGTTAAATATTATGATGCGGCTGCTGGTTGGATGCCTAAGTACGATATTTCTGCAGGCTCTAATACAGAAAAATTGGAATTGTTATACCGCGCACAAGTGTATCAAAATACAGGCTTAGATTGGAATAATATTGCACTAACGCTCTCTACTAGCAATCCAGCTCAAGGTAATACCAAACCAATTTTAAGTGTGTGGAATTTGTATTATGGTTACCCAAATACATATACAGGTAATGCCTATAAAAAAAAGGTTCCTCAAGTGCAAAATTATAATTCGGTAGCGCCTTCAATTACTGAGGAAAGATTAAATTTTGACCAAAGTGGAAGTACAGATGATGCGAAAGAAAATTTGGAACCTGTATTTACAATGAGTGAAAATATGATGCGTATCGAATATGCGATTAAAACGAAGTATAATATTGCCTCAGATAATAGAGCTCATAATGTTATAATTAATAAAGAAGAAATCCCCGTAACTTATACATATATGGCTGTGCCGAAACTCGATAACGATGCTTTTTTAATGGGTAAAGTGAGCAATTGGGAGGATTTGAATTTAATGCCTGCTATGGCTAGAATATATTTTGATGATTCTTATATTGGCAATACTGTTGTTAATCCTAATACGGTAAAGGATACTTTATATTTGGATTTAGGAAGAGATAAATCAATAACCGTAAAAAGGCAAAATCTTAAAGATAAATGCAAAGAACAAATTGTTGGTGAAGATAAAATTGTGACTAAAACTGTCGAAATTACAATAAGAAATACCAAACCAATGTCTTTGTATTTTGAATTAGAAGATCAAATACCAATTGCCGGTGATGCTACTATAAAAGTAGAATTGCTGAAAAGTGATGGCGCTATTTTTAACGACTTAACTGGAAAGTTAACTTGGAAAATGAATATCAAATCTAAAGATACTAAAAAGGTTGTCTTTTCGTATCAAGTAAAATATCCTAAGAATAAAGTAATTGGAACTTTATAAGTCTAATTTAGACTTTGAAGTTTAGCCACTGACCTAGCGTGAATGGTTAATACTGGAATTGGAGA
Organism: Bacteroidia bacterium; assembly: GCA_020848595.1. Lineage (GTDB taxonomy): Bacteria > Bacteroidota > Bacteroidia > NS11-12g > UBA955 > JABMMZ01. Next base: position 3,129 of record JADLHV010000177.1, on the reverse strand, counting down.
AGTACTAACGAGTTGTTGTGCATAGGTTCCCATAAACAATCCGTTGGTATTCTCCGTTTCAGTCATTATCGTGATGAGATCACATTGATGTATTTGAGCAAATTTGATGCAATCTTCTGCAATATTATTGCCATAGCTTTCATCAAAAGTAGAATTGATGCCATCTTTCAGTAACAAAGCTTCAATTTGTGTCGCGTATTGAGCCAATTTTAATCGTGTGTCATCGCCTCTAACTTTAGTGGTATTAAAAATTAGAACTTCTGCATCAAATCCTTTGGCTAATTTGGCAACCCAGTTGACCTTTTGACGAGTTTCATCACTGTCGTCTAATGGCAACATAATCTTACTAAAACCATCAAATGTGCCCACATCGTTTTGTAATGTTAAAACCGGGCAATGTGATGAACTTATGACTTTGAAAGCATTGCTCCCTACCCAAAATTGTTGCCATCCTGTTTTACCATAGGCGCCCATAACGATTAAATTTGCCCCTATTTCTTTTTCAGCTTTGCTAATCTCTTTTTGTATGTTACCACTGCGCTCTATAAATGTAAATAAAACATTTTCTTTGGTGCAAATGTCTTTAATCCGATCTAAGACATTTTCATTGGATTTGTCTGTCACCACATGGATGACATGTAATTTAGCTTGATGGATTTTGCAAAGTTTAACTGCTGTCTTAAGTGCGCCGATGGCCGATGGAGAGTCGACAAATGGCACGAGAATGTTGTCAATGTCTATCATAAGTTTGTTGGATTTTTCCCATAACAAATTAAAACAAAAAATTGTATAAAACAAAATATATTTTTAAAAATTAAACAAAAATTAGAATTCTTATAGCTGTAATTTTCGCGGTTTTTGTGCTATTTTGCACTCCTTTCTAATTTCAAAAGGTTTTTTGTCAGGCTTATATATTCATATCCCTTTTTGCAAGCAGTCTTGTATTTATTGTAATTTCTATTTCAAAAATGGTCGAAAACATGCCCCTCTGTTTGTTGAATCTTTGTTAAAAGAAATCGATATTAAGTTAAACAAAAAATCGGAGCATATCCAAACTCTCTATTTTGGTGGTGGTACGCCTTCTTATCTCGAATTGGCCGATCTCCAAAAAATATTAAATGCCCTAAAGTCTCATTTTAATTTTAATCAATTACTTGAATTGACTTTCGAAGCTAATCCTGATGATATGACTCAGGAAAATTTAATAGCATGGAAATCTATGGGCGTTACTCGATTAAGTGTTGGTGTGCAAAGTTTTTTCGACGAACATTTAAAATGGATGAATCGCGCTCACTCTGCCTCCGAAGCGCATTTGGCTCTTAAAAATGCTCACGATTTGGGCTTTGACTTAAGTATTGATATCATTTTCGGAATTCCAGGCTGTAGCCATGATCAACATATTGAAAATTTAACCAAAGCTTTAAGTTATAATATTCAACACCTTTCTTGCTATGGTTTAACACTTGAAGATAAAACGCCTTGGAAGAAATTAATTCAAACTAAGTCTTATGCCTCTCCCGACGATGGTTTAAGCGCAGAACAGTTTCAATTAACGATGGATTTTATGCGTAAAAACAATTGGATTCAATACGAGATGAGTAATTATTGTTTACCGGGTAAGGAAGCTCTGCAGAATACTGCTTATTGGAAAAATACCTCATATATAGGATTAGGTCCAGCTGCGCATTCTTATGATGGCATTAAACGTTGCTGGAATGTTGCAGATATTAGAGCTTATTCGGAGTCATTGGCTATAGGTGTATTGCCAGAAGAGTGCGAAGTTTTAAGTGTTGCGGATCGTTTTAATGAGTATGTTATGACTTCTTTGCGCACGTCTTGGGGTGTTAGCACGAAAGAAATTCAATCTTACTCAGATTTTGCTTCTAATACTTTTAATCAATTGGAAGTGTTTTGTGAAAAAGCTTTGATAGAAAAAAAGGGAGAGTCGTATATTTTAACCGATAAAGGAAAATATTATGCCGATGCCATATCTGCTGATTTGTTTATAACACAATCAGACCAATGATCCAACTTGAGCAACTATGCTTTCGAAGATAAGTTTGCCGTCGGTATTATGTAAAATTTCAGCATAACACCTTTCTGGATTCGGCATCATACCAAATACGTTTCTTCCTGAATTACAAATACCCGCAATATTATTTAATGAGCCATTTGGATTGCCGGCTTCGTTTATTTCACCATTCTCGTCGCAGTATCTAAAAATAACTTGATTATTGTCTTCTAACTGTTTAAGTGTTTCTGCATCTGCATAAAAATTACCTTCTCCATGAGCAATTGGAATTTTTAGAACTTGTTCTGACTTAAGTAAATTAGAAATCTTAAGGTCGAGAGCAACAGGTTTTAAATAAACATTTTTGCAAATGAATTGACGATTGTTATTGTGCAGCAAGGCCCCAGGTAATAGACCACTTTCACATAAAATTTGAAATCCATTGCAAATTCCCATAACATAACCACCTTTAGCAGCATGTTCTTGAACACTTTTCATTATTGGACTCAATTTGGCAATAGCACCACTTCTTAGGTAGTCGCCATAACTAAATCCGCCTGGAAGGAAAATAAAATCTACCCCTTTTAAATCAGTATCCTTGTGCCATAGTTCAACGACAGGCTCAGAAGATATACTGCTTAAAGTTTCAATCAGGTCCTTGTCGCAATTAGAACCTGGGAATATGACGACGCCGAATTTCATATCCTGCAAAAATACAAAAAGTCGATTGCTTATCCTATGAATTTAGGAACATTTTATCATCTTAAGCATTCAAAATTTAAAGGGTGCTTTTAAAATATGGATATAATGGTCAAAATATATACATTCGCATTAAATTATGAGGTTAATTTCATTGTTTGTTGCCAGTTTAATGATGCTGCAGTTAAATGCTCAGAAATACGGCATTAGTATCGAATCAGGTCCATCTTTTGGGTTGCTTAAAAAAGACTTAACCGATGCCGCTTTTCAATCTAGTACGTCTTATTCTATGGGAAGTGGTATTTCTAATGGACTTCAATTTCAATATTATCCAGATAGTTCAAATTGGTATTTTTCAACTGGATTAGAATTGTTTCAAAGCAATCAAATAACCACTGCCGAAAAGACATTAGATTCAG
>JADLHV010000176.1 GCA_020848595.1 Bacteroidia bacterium | reverse complement strand
TAATATTAATTTTACACCTTTACCAATTTAGAGTAATGAAGAAAATCCTACTCATCTTTCTGGCATGTCTTTCAATTTCATTAAATGGACAGATCCAGATAACCCAATCAAACATGCCTTCAATCAATGACACTATTCGATATACGCAATCGACGGGAGGATCATTAGATTTCGAACAAACGGGTGCTAATTACCATTGGGACTATTCTGGATTAAGTTTTGTCAGTCAAGATATTTATAAGTTTCAAGCATTAACAAGCACCCCCTACTCCACTCTTTTACTTTCTGGAATGCCATTTGGCGCCATTGGATATAAAGTGGCCGACAGTTTAGGTGCAGGTCAATTTGCTTTTAAAAATCTTTACAATTTTTTTGAAAAAAAGTCGAGTGGATGGCGAGCAGTAGGTACTGGATTTACCTTATCCGTTCTTCCAATTCCTGCTGGAGGATTATACAGTGACCCAGACGAAATTTACACGTTTCCATTAAACTATAACGATAAAGATTCGACAACTTTTTCGGTTACAACGCCTCTAGGAAATCAATTTATTCAATTAGGCACGCTGAAGCAAAAAGGCTACAGATTAAACACCGTTGAAGGTTGGGGAACTATTACAACACCTTATGGCAGTAATATCAATTGTTTAAAAATAAAATCTGTCATAGTAGAGATTGATAGTTTAAAAGTAAGCACACCGCCTTTAAATATTGGATTTCCTACAACACGAGTTGAGTATAAATGGCTTAGCACAACTGAAAAAATCCCTATTCTAGAAGTTGTGGGTACCGAGGCATCAGGAAACTTTACGCCTACTCAAATACGTTATAGAGATAATTTTAGAAATCCTAGCAATCCTGTTAATATCATAAGAGTGCGTTTTAACGTTGATAAAATTATTGGCATTAAAGGAGTAGATAGTTTCAACTTTACTAATACATCAACACCTGCATTTGGGAGCAATTACATTTGGCGATTTAATCCATCTTTAGGTATTCGCTATGTTAACAACACCGATTCTACAAGCGCCGAACCATCTGTAGTTTTTGATAGTACCGGAGTCTATAATGTTACCTTATTAGTAAGTAATTTATTAGGCAATAATGATTCGACGGCGTTTAATATGATCCAAATTAATGCAAATAATCAACAGAGCATTGCAAAATTTGATCAAGAAGGCATTCATATTTTCCCTAATCCAGTGCAAGGGAATATCCATCTTAATACCGACATATTAGACAACTCACTTTATCAATTTTACGACCTCAGTGGCAAATTAGTGAGTGAAGGACTGATTTCAAATGAACACAGTATTCCATGTGAACAATTGGCAGCAGGTACTTATATTTTATTAGTACGCAACCTAGAAACAATTTTATTTACTCAAATTATAAAAGAATAATAATGAAAAAATCCTTACTTTTTTTAAGCTTAATTTTATTCACATTAAGCAGTTTTGGACAAAACATCAAAGACTCATCGATATTAGTGAGTGCGGCATCTGACATAGCAGAAACGAAGATTACACTAACCTGGAAAACTACAGATGCACAGTCATTTCAAATTCATAGAAAAACAACTACTACCAATCAATGGGGAGCTGCTTTAGGAACTGTTTCTGGCACTATCAATACTTTTATTGACACCAGTGCTCAGAAAGGCGTTTTATATGAATACCGTATCATGAAAATCAAAGGTAATAATGTAAGAGCCATAGGTTATGTAGCGGCTGGAATGTCTGTACCTTTGAATAATTACAAAAGAAACATCTTAATTTTAGTCGACTCGTCTACTTATAATGGTCTTGACTCAAATGAATGGGCATTACTAAAAAATGATTACTACATGGATGGTTATGGTGTCTACTTAAAATTAATTTCCGAATACTCTAAACCTCCAGCAATAAAGGCAGAGATAAGTACTTGGTATAACCTCAATAAAATGGTCAATATCCAATGTTTACTTATTGGTAGAGTACCTGTAGCTTATTCGGGCACTATGTTAGCAGCTACGGTTGATTTACCTCCAGATGCGAATCCTGATCACGGAGGTGCATGGCCAACGGATTTATATTATGCTGAAATGAATGGCAATTGGACCGATAATGCTACTATGACAACCAATGTCACCAGAGACGCCAATAAGAATATACCTGGTGACGGCAAATTTGATCAACACTTCATTCCGAATGATATAGATATTCAAATTGGAAGAATTGATTTTAGAAATTTACCTTCTCAAGGCAAAACGGACATCTTTATGGTAGCGCAATACCTTAAGAAATTGCATCATTACAAATCTGGTCGTATTAAAGTAACCGAAAGAGCATTTATTGCTGATAATTTTGGCTATTTAGGTGGCGAAATGCCAATGAGAAGTGGATGGAATAATGCATCTGCTATTGTTGGCATCAATAATATTACCAATACTGGCAACTATTTCGACTCTAGTAAAGCAAAAAACTGGCTTTGGTCGAATGTGATGGGTGGAGGTAGTTTTACAAATTGCAGCGGAGTTGGTAATTCTGGTCAATACAAAGACAGTATTTTATCAGTATTTAATGTGGCGTTTGGAAGCTATTTTGGAGATTGGAATACATCAGATAATTTCTTAAGAAGTTGTTTAGCCAGTAAAGGATTGACCTTAACAAATGTATGGGCTCATCGACCACATTGGTACTTCCATCAAATGGCTATGGGTATGCAAGTTGGTCACTCTGTTATAACATCTCAAAACAACTTAACCGATATTAGTTTAAACAGCAGTTATATTGGCAGTTTCAATGGCAATTATCTGGACAGACGTATTAGCATGAATTTAATGGGAGATCCAACTTTGCGTTTAAGATATTTAGAAATGCCTTCAAATTTAGTAGCCACAAAAATCAATAATGATAAGCAAGTGAGTTTAACTTGGGATGCCTCAACAGAATCTGGTATTTTAGGTTACAATATTTACAGAACAAATAAAGAAGGTGATGTTTATTATGCCATCAATTCATCTCCAATTACCGCATTAACTTTTACTGACACCGACCCTTACGCTGGCACTAACTATTATGTAGTTAAAGCGGTTAAATTAGAAACAAGCAATTGTGGTACTTATTTAAATAGTAGCTTAGGAATTGCGGCTGAAGCTAATAATGTTGATGGTAGCAATACGTCTATCAACCAGTTAAGTGTTCATTCACTTTTGATTTATCCAAATCCAAGTCAAGGTGTATTTGAAATTACTTGTCCGAAAAATGCACAAATTACTATTTACGATATGAATGGCCGTTCTATTTACAGTCAATCGAGTACAAACGGACAATTAGTAATAGATGGTAGTATGTGGACGAAAGGCCTCTATGTAATTCATTGCACAGATGGAGAAACAGTTCAAACCGGAAAACTTGTAATTCAATAAAAGATACTATTTTTGCCCCAAATAACGATATGATATTAAAAGGAAAAAAAGGAATAATTTTCGGTGCATTGGATAATAAGTCCATAGCATGGAAAGTAGCAGAATTTGCACATGCCGAAGGTGCCGAGTTTATATTAACTAACGCACCAATAGCTTTAAGAATGGGAGCCATTAATGAGCTAGCAGAGAAAACCAATTCAGAAGTCATTCCATGTGATGTTACATTGGAAGAAGACCTTAACAATTTAATTGAAAAAGCCACTGCAAAATTTGGTCAACTTGATTTTGTGCTTCATAGCATTGGTATGAGTTTAAATGTAAGAAAGAAAATCCCTTATACCGAAATCAATTACGATTTTATGCATAAGACTTTCGATATATCGGCTATATCATTTCACCGATTAATGCAGACTTTAATGAAAAAAGATGCTATGAAAGAATGGGGCAGTATTGTCGCATTAACGTATATCGCCTCACAAAGAGTTTTCCCAGATTACAGTGAAATGGCAGAATCAAAAGCATTACTAGAAAGCTTTGCTAGAAGTTTCGGATACCATTATGGCAAATCAAAGAAAGTAAGAGTCAACACTATCAGCCAAAGTCCAACCATGACAACAGCAGGTAGCGGAGTTGGAGGATTTGATGCATTCTATACTTATGCAGACAAAATGAGTCCATTGGGCAACGCGAGTGCCGAAGATTGCGCTAAATATGTGGTTTCATTGTTTAGTGATTATACGAGATATGTCACCATGCAGAATCTTTTCCATGATGGTGGCTTCAGTTTTACAGGAATAAGTGGAGATATTATGGAGTTGGTTGGAAGAGCAGGCGGAACAGAAAGTAGCAACTAACTGATATTCAATAAAATAATAAAGCCCTCTACCCAGAGGGTTTTTTTTTGTCCGTTTATTTAGGCATTTCATCCTTTTTTTGCGAAAGTACCCAACCATTTATTTGAGGGGTACGTCATTTGCTATAAGAACATCATCAGAAGGTTCATGTCATTGACACCAAACATATCGATAAACGTCTCAGAATACAGACAGCAACTCTTGTCACAGGATCCGGAACTTGTGAGCATGATTGAAAGATGTATAGAAAACGACCGGTCGGCACAAGAGGCGCTTTATAAAAGATATTATGGCAAAATGATGTCCCTTTGTTTACGTTATGTCAAAGAGCGAGACGATGCACTATCAGTTTTAAATCTTGGATTTCTAAAAGTATTCAAAAGTCTTTCAGGATATACCTATAGTGGGTCGTTTGATGGCTGGATTCACCGCATTGTTTACCACAGCATTATCGATCAATTAAGAGTAAAAATGAAAGAGATGAAAACCTCAGAAATTGAAGATGC
>JADLHV010000175.1 GCA_020848595.1 Bacteroidia bacterium | reverse complement strand
CCCTTTCATCGTTGTCGTCAAAAAATTTGTTTTTTTCATCGGTGAATACAAACTTACGGTGAAAGTAATCTTCGTTGTCAAGAAAATACACTTGCATACGGGCTTCAGAAATAGAAGCTACTTTAATCATTAGCGGATTGTCCTTGTCATCTATGGAAATATTAATACCCGAAAGTCTAACCACTTCATGTAAGCGGTTCCTCCTTTCGTTGATGACGCCAAATCGCGGTACAAGTACGCGAATTTCATGGTCGTTTTCCTGAATGGCTTGTGGTAAATGTCTTGCGACAGTAGACAGTGGCGATTCGTTTAGGAAAGGTGTCATTTCTGATGACACAAATAGTACTCTTTTCTTCATATTACTCATGCGTGTTGTTTTTTAAGATTTCCGTATTCACAAAGATAATACAATTTTTTCTTAAAATCTCAAATTTTAAAGCAATAAGTTTTTAAAATAGTCTCTAAAGCCTTGTCAATATTAATTATATAGAATATATATGATTAAGTCAATTGTGGCCTATTTCGACAGAAATGTAGTTGAAAAATTGACTTGCATAATTCAAAAAAAAGTTGTATAGCAGGTGTAGGAGGCTCTTTGCAGCAATTATTGTTCCAATTCTATTTTTCCTGTAACCGCTCCTACAACTCCATTTATTGGTCCAATTACCATTCCTATACCAGGAATCATATCAATTAGCCAATACATTAATCCATTGCCAATTGCAAACCCTTTGTGCTTTCTTATGTCTCGTACACTCTCTTTTATACTCATCCGTTTTCTCTCATTGATATAATCTATCATGCTAAATCCATAAAAGTAAGAACTAATTAATAACATTATAACAAAGGAAATTAATGCAATCATTGGAGAAAATAAACTCACTAAACTAATAACACCTAACCAACTTAATTCTATTATCAGATTCCTTATAGCCATAACTATACCTCTTAATATATCTTTTAGAAATTGAATGAAACTAAATGGATAGGATTTGCCTGTGATGTGTTCTTCAACCTTTTCACTTAATAATGCAAATACTGGTGATAACACTATTAATACGATGTATTTTGAAAATTTACCCGCTAAAACCATCACTAATAGAGAGAAAATAAATGCTGCTACACCATATAACGATATATCACTAATAAAACGTCCAATTGATCCTAGACCATCGTAATTGGGTATCTTATCTGGGATTCGACCGCGAAAAACCCAATGCATAATATTTTGAGAGAATACAATTAAACTCGACAGCAATCCAAGATATAAAATTAATGAAACTAATATCGGATATAAATAGTAATGCATCATCTTATGAGATGACATAAATTTAAAAGCGCGAATAAAGTGTATAATTCCGGTGAAGAATTCACGAAGCATGTTCCAAATTTAATTAAAACTGTTTGAATTTTATATGCTTCTTTGTAGAATGGATTTTATAGATAAAGCTATCCAAGATTATTCTGAATTAAATACGAAGGCAGAAAGTCCTTGGTTGAATCAACTCAATCGACATACACATACCAATGTATTGAAGCCTCGAATGTTAAGCGGTCATTTACAAGGTCGTTTTTTAAGTATGATGAGCCATCTCTGCAAACCATTGAATGTATTAGATATCGGCACATACACTGGATATTCGGCATTATGCTTAGCCGAGGGCTTGGGTGAGTTTGGAAAAGTTTACAGTATAGATAATAATGAGGAATTGATGTTGACCGCTTCAGAATTTATTCAAAAAAGCCCTTATGCTGACAAAATCTCTTTAATAACAGGAGATGCATTAACTTCTATTAAACATTTAAATGAACAAGTTAATACTTGGGATTTGGTATGGATTGATGCCGATAAGTCGGAGTATATGGCCTATTACGAACTACTCATTGATAAAGTTAGACCAGGAGGATTAATTATGGCTGATAATGTATTATGGAGTGGAAAAATTCTCGATAAAGAGGAGATTTTGAAAGATAGAGATACAGCAATTTTAAATGAGTTTAACAATAAAATTACTGCTGACTCAAGAGTTGATAATCTCTTGTTGCCTATCCGTGATGGCATCATGATGCTCAGAAAACTCTGAATTATATGAATGATAGAAATCGGTGGTTCTAATGATTTCTAATAATTCTTTTATTTGATTAATATCATTAGAAGTTACTAAGGCTGTTCTATACGCTTTAAAATTAGGGATACCTTTAAAATAATTGGCATAATGGCGTTTCATTTCATTGACAGCAATGACAGGACCTTTCCACTCGAGTGATTTTAAAAAATGAGTTAAACATGCATCAACACGATCATTTAAAGTTGGTGGGTCTAAATGTGTTCCTGTTGCAAGATAATGTTTAATTTCATTGAATATCCAAGGATGCCCAATACTTGCTCTGCCAATCATGATACCATCAATACCATAGCGCTCTTTATATTCTTTTGCTTTTTCGGGACTGTCTATATCTCCATTTCCAAAGATTGGAATATGAATTCTTGGATTATCTTTTATTTTTCCAATTAAAGTCCAATCTGCATCACCTTTATAGAGTTGGACACGAGTTCGTCCATGAATTGTGAGTGCCTTAATGCCTATATCTTGCAGTCTCTCTGCTACTTCAATAATATTTTTAGATTTTTCATCCCAACCTAAACGCGTTTTTACAGTTACGGGTAAATGCGTTGAGTCTACAATGGCTTTAGTCATAGAAACCATTTTGGGAATGTCTTGTAGTATAGCAGCGCCACCACCTTTACATACTACTTTTTTTACAGGGCAGCCATAATTAATATCAATTAAATCAGGTTGAGCAGCAGCGGCAATTCGAGCAGCTTCAACCATACTTTCGGGTTCGCCGCCAAAAAGTTGAATACCTATAGGACGCTCATATTCGAATATGTCGAGTTTTTGGACACTTTTTGCAGCATCTCTGATTAAGCCTTCGGAGCTGATAAATTCTGTATACATCAAGTCTGCTCCGTATTTTTTACATACATATCTGAATGGTGGATCACTTACGTCCTCCATCGGTGCTAAAAGCAGGGGAAAATTTCCTAAAGATATGTCGCCAATTTTTACCAAATTTGCCTTCGTAAAGCCAATTAAATTGCAAAATTACGACGAACAGAACAAAATACAATACTTAGGAGATATTTTCATCTTAATGGGCATGCTCATTTTAAGTGCTGCTGTATCCAATTATCTAAGCCTCGGATTGATATCATTGGTATTCAATCTTGAATTCAGTCAAGTTATACAAATGGTTTTTGATTTAGATAATCCTACACACATATTGGCATTAAAGGTACATAATGCACTTTCAGCTATCGGTACTTGGTTGTTTAGTGCATGGTTTTTCCTTTATTTCAAACGCTGGAATTTTAAAAATTTTATTAAAACAGACGTTCCAGTTTTTAAAATGGATTGGATTTACGCATTGTTAATTATTATAGGTTCTGTATTTGTAACTTCTTTTTTGATTGAAATTAACGGAAAGATTCCTTTTTTTCAAGAGCTTAACGAACAGTCTAAAGATTTGTCATCTACACGCATAATTTCTAAAATGCTTGAAATGCACGTTTTTAATGATTTATTAATTAATCTATTTTTTCTGGCCATAGTGCCAGCTGTTTTAGAAGAAGTTTTTTTTAGAGGGCTATTTCAAAATCTACTAATAAAATCTACCGGAAATATACATATTGGAATTGCCATTACTTCCTTATTATTTGCAGCGGTTCACTTAAATCCAATTCAATTTATACCTATGTTATTTTTGGCTGCAATGCTTGGATATGCTTATCATTTTAGTGGTAGTATTTGGATTAGTATTTTAATTCATTTTTTAAATAATGGTTCAGCAGTTGTATTAAATTATTATCAAGATACAAATGAAATTGCAAAAGCACTTGTAGAAGATAATTATCATCCACCAATTTATTTAGTTATTATCGGACTAGCCGTCTGCTTATTTATTTTATATAAAATGTCTGTAAGGAAAGGAGAGGGGATTTATGAATAATTTTATACAACGGGCTTTAACAGGAATTGTATTTGTTGCCGTAGTTGTTGGTGCAACAATGTATAATCAATATGCTTTTTTGGCATTGTTGCTTTTTATTTCAATTGTGGGTGTTTGGGAATATTTTAGAATTGTAACCCAAAATCAATTAGGTAAAGTTCATTACCTCTATATTATGCTCAGTGCATTCATAGTAATGATACCAGCAATTGATATTCGTTTGTTGGTTTTATTACCTTTAATTTTTGCTTTAACAGCTATGCATGTATTGCTAACTCGAGAAAGAACATGGCAAAATATTGGTAATTTATTTATAGTTTTATTTTATATACCATTACCATTAATGATGTTTTATCATTCTATTTATGGTTCAGAGGCTTTAATTTTTAATAATCACCAATTATGTTGTCGAACACAAGAGGCAATTAGATCATCAGGCGGATTTAAAGCATTAAATTTATTCATATTGATATGGAGCAGTGATACTTTTGCCTATTTAGCAGGCAGAGCATTTGGAAAAAGAAAGCTATTTGAAAGTGTTTCACCAAAAAAGACATGGGAAGGGTTTATTGGAGGCGCTGTATTAACCGTTGTTTTTTCTTTGGTTCTGTCTCACTATTTTGATATTCCTGTTAAGCTTAATCTAATTATAGCTTTATTAACCGTTGTGTTTGGTACTTTAGGTGATCTAATAGAAAGTATGCTGAAGCGTCAGTATGGCATCAAAGATTCTGGGAATATTTTACCAGGACATGGAGGAATCTTAGACAGATTCGATGCTTTATTTATTTCGTTGCCGTTTACTACAATCTTATACTACCTAGATAGTATATAATTATATAGTGGCTATTACTTTTAATTCAATAGCGATAGGCGTAGGCAAACAGTTGATTTCTAAAGTTGTTCTACAAGGAGGATTTTCATTAAAGTATTCGGCCCATATTTTATTATAGATTGGGAAATCATCCTTCATATTAGTTAAAAAGACTGTTACATCAATAATTTTATCCCAACTACTACCGGCATCTTCAAGAATGTAGCGAATATTTCTAAATACGCTATGGCATTGAGTAGCGATATCATAAGAAAGGATTTGATTATTTTCATCTAGTTCGACACCTGGGATTTTTTTAGTGCCTTTTTCTCTTGGACCAACGCAACTTAAGAATAATAGATTTCCAACTTTTTTGTCATGAGGGTATAATCAAACTGGTTCTGGATCTTTACTAGATTCAATAAGTTTATTTTACATTCTAT
>JADLHV010000174.1 GCA_020848595.1 Bacteroidia bacterium | reverse complement strand
TTCAATAGCAGTATGTTTGGCGGCGAATTAGGTTTACAATATGCAATACCGCTTAAGAAAGGAGCCTGGATTAATATTCAACCTTATTACACTATTAATTCAGGATTCAAACAAGTACAATCCTTTTATAGTGATAGATTCACCTATTTTGGATTACGCAGTTCTTGGATGATTCAATTATGAAAAAAATAATTCTCATACTCATATCAATGGTTCATCTTGCTGCCTTTAGTCAAGTTCGACCAGCTTTTATTTCTATTGACGATAAAAATTTTAAGCCCATTGATGCTATGATTTTAGGGGAGAATGGAGAATTATTAACCTTTTCGATTGACAAATATATGGGATTTGCTCAAGCCGGTATGAGTATATCAAAATGGAATGGATTGTTTAGTGCTAAATTACCTATATTTAATCCTGAATATTTTTATTTTGGCAATTTTAACCGCACATCAATTTGCCAATTAAATGACACCATTTTTGCCGCAGGTTCTTTTATTCAAAACAATGGTAAAGGTATAGTTAAATGGAATGGCAATTCGTGGGAATCTGTAGGTGGAGGAATATGGTCCGACTATCCGGTACATCCAGAAATTAGTATTGAAGATATACTCCCTTTTAATAATGAACTATTTGTTTGTGGCATATTTAATCAAACAGCCACTGGCCCTTGCAATGGTTTTGTTCATTTAGTAAATGGTCAATGGGAAAACATTCCTGTTAACGGACTGGTAAAAGACTTAGAAGTTATAGGCGACACCTTATTTGTTGGAGGTAGTTTCAATACTATAAATGGCGTAAGTGCATCCAACTGTGCTTATTTTACAAATGGCAATTGGTATGCACTAACAGATCCAGGACTTGGAATAATTTCACAAATAGGTCAATATAACCAACAACTTGTAGCTATTGGAGAAACTGGAATAGCTGTTTATAAAAATGGAATTTGGAATTCCCTTTCAAATGCATGGAATTACACTATTGAGTATAAAGGAACATGTGCGAACATTAATAATTCACTATATATTTCTGGAGATTTTAAACATCTCGATGGCAGCGTTCACCATTTACTAGAATGGGATGGCAATCAATGGCATTCTCTAATTCAAGAGGCTAATGTGAGTCCTAAAAATATGCATAAGTTTTTTGTTTGTAGCAACGGAAAATCGCTCTATTTTGGTGGTACTATCAAAACCTTATTTGGAGAAAAGGTCAATAATGTTGTCGAAATATTTCCAAAGCATAGCATTGTTCGCGGACGATTATATAGAGACAAAAATGAGAACTGTATTTTTGATTTAGGAGATGAAATTTTAAGTAATGCCGTACTATCGGTCGATGAAGGTGTTTATTACAGCAGCACTAACGCTGATGGATTCTACGAAGTCGCTCTTTCGCCTAATTCTGATCATAGTATACGTGTATTTCCCAATAACGATGAAACGGTTTTATGCGGGAAAGAGCATGTTCAAATTAAAACTAGAGCAAGCGACACTTTAATTATCCTTGATTTTGCATTAAGTAAACAACCCGTCCCTCCAAGTGAATACATTCACCTTTATTCGGATAGAGGCTATGTAGTAAAACACGGATACGATGCCCATTACACAATTGATTTTTCAGCAAATGACCAACACTATCCATTTATTTTAACACTGAAACATCCATCTGCGCTTACTGGCTTTTTATCAGAACAAGCTACTATAGAATCTAAAGAAGGTACTGTAAGCTGGGCAATTGAGTACCCTCAACAAATTAAATTTAGTTTCAATATTAATCCAGTTGCATTTGATATTGGAGATATCATCCATTTTGAAGTTGAAACCATTCATCCATCTGGATGGAAAATTAAAGATGAACTAGAACAAACAGTTGTATCCGCTTACGACCCTAATGATAAACAATGTAGTGAATTAAAAATTGGAACTGGAACTAGGAAATTAGACTATAGAATTGGATTTCAGAATTTAGGAAACGACGAAGCCTATAATGTGTATATCGTCGATACGATTAGTAGAACAATGCCACTGCAATTTCTAAAAGTTAACAATTATTCGCATGCCACTAATTATAAAGTGAGTTTCAAGGTGCGCGACCATGCTGTAATTTGGGGATTTGAAGATATCCGACTGGGAGCAAAAATGATGGTTGGAGATATATTGAGTTCAGGTTTTATTGAATTTAGCACGGGATTAGAAAACAAATTGAAAATTGGTGATAGTATTACCAATCAAGCTGCTATATATTTTGATTTTCAAGCACCTGTTTTTACCAATACCGTGGTTACTAAAGTTGTAACGTATACGCAAACTGGCAATCAATTGGGATTAAATTTAATCTTATATCCCAATCCGAATACTGGAAATTTTCATATCAATTTAGAGCCTTATGATATTTTAAAGGCTGAGATTTACGATGTAAGTGGACGATTAGTCAGTTCTATTAATGGTCAAAAAAGTGGTGAACTCGAAATTTTCGCCAATGGTTTAGCGAAAGGTCTTTATACTATAAAGGTTTACCATGCTTTAGGCGTTATTTCAAAACAGTTTGTGGTTGTGGATTAAAGTCCTTTTGTAAAATTAACTTCTTGAATCTAACTACAAGAAATCAATATTATTTATTCAAATGAAAATTCAAAATATCTTAAAAATCCATTGCATATATACTGTTGATTTCTTGGGCATCCAAGTAGATGGATTTAACTATATTTGCACTCTGGATGAAGATATCTTTAAACTGGCTGAACTCTCTGCTGCCTTTGACGCAGTCCCCAGAAGAAATTGAAAATATTCTTACTGCAACGGGCTTGGAAGTTGAGCATTTCGAAAAAATAGAATCAATTAAAGGCGGCTTACGTGGTTTAATTGTTGGTAAAGTTGAAACCTGCATCAAACACCCAAATGCAGATAAACTCAATTTAACTAAGGTCGATATTGGCTCTAGCGAATTACTGTCAATAGTTTGTGGTGCTCCAAATGTAGAAGCGGGACAAAAGGTTATAGTGGCTACTGTCGGCACTACTATCTATCCGCTTAAGGGAGAACCTTTTACAATTCAAAAAGCTAAGATTAGAGGCGAATACTCTGAAGGTATGCTCTGCGCTGAAGACGAAATTGGAATGGGAGAAAGTCATGCTGGCTTATTGATTCTTGACCCTACTACGCCTATTGGCGCTAGTGTGGCTGAATTATTTAATGTAGAAAGCGATGTACTCTTTGAAATTGGACTAACAGCTAATAGAGGTGATGCAGCTTCGCATTTAGGTGTCGCTAGGGAATTAGCTACCGTTTTAAATTTACCTTTCAAATTACACACCTCCGAATTAGTAAGTTCTCCTAAAACTCTTCCTCTAGAAATCGAAATAGCAGATGCTATGGATTGCCCGCGCTATTCGGGCCTCATCATCGAAAATATAAGGGTCGGCGAAAGTCCAGATTGGCTAAAAAATAGATTATCTATCATTGGCCTAAAATCTATCAATAATGTAGTCGATATCACCAACTTTATCTTACACGAGCTCGGACAACCCTTACATGCTTTTGATTTAGATAAAATAATTGGAAATAAAATTATTGTTAAACGTGCTACTCAAAATAGTTCATTTATTACTTTAGATGGTGTTGAACGAAAACTAAAAGGTCACGAATTAATGATATGTGATACCATCAGTGATATGTGTATGGCTGGTATTTATGGTGGTAAAGACAGTGGTGTCAGTGAAAAAACTAATCGTATTTTTCTAGAAAGCGCTTATTTTGCTCCAGATGTTATCCGAAAAGCAGCTAAAGCGCACGGACTAAACACAGACAGCAGTTTCCGTTTCGAACGTGGCACTGACCCCGAAATGACTACTATTGCTTTGAAAAGGGCAGCAGCACTATTATCTGAAATTTGTGGTGCTACAGTTAATGGTGATATTATCGATATCTACCCTTCCCCATTACAACCTTCTATCATCGAACTTAAAAGAAGTCATATCAATAAAACGCTTGGCATTGATATCCCTTCTGATACCATAAGTCAAATACTCACTGGATTAGGGATAAGCATTCAATCAGAAAATGAAATTGGATACTTGTTATCGGTTCCATGTTTTAAAGGTGATGTTACTAGAGAAATTGATGTAATAGAAGAGCTCATTCGTATATACGGATTTAAACATGTGCCTTTACAAAGCAGCATGAAAATGTCTTTGAATTACGAAAAAAGCAATCCTCTTAAAATTGGTGAAAACACTATTAGCTTATTGTTAAAAGGGATTGGCTTTAGAGAAATCATGACCAATTCACTAACAGCCGATAAATACTACGAAGATAAAACCAATTTAGTATTTTTAAGCAATCCTCTAAGCGCAGAAATGAATGTGATGCGTGGGCATATGCTTTACTCAGCTTTAGAATCTATTGCCTATAACAAAAACCGCAAACTAAATGATAACAGATTCTTTGAGTTTGGTAAAATTTATAGTAACAAAGAGAAAGGATTTAAAGAGACCAATCAACTACTGATTATTGTCTCTGGTCAACAAACTAACGAAAGTTGGGAATATAACCCTAAACCTGTTGACGCCCACTTCTTAAAATCGATAGTCAACAAAGTTTACGATGCATTTGATGCACCAAAAGGTCAAATTGAATTAGCTGAAGTAGATACGAAAACATTGCAAAAATTCGGTATAAAAGACTCTGTTTTTTATGCAGTATTCGATTGGACAGTGCCTGCTAAATATCAAAAAGAGTTTTTATTAAAAGCTATCCCTCAATTCCCTATTGTACGCAGAGATTTGAGTTTGGTATTGGAGCGCTCTGTACAATTTGAATCCATAGAAAATATCATAAGAAGTGAAAAAAATCATTTAATTGGAAATATCAATGTATTTGACGTTTACCAAGGAAAACCGCTAGAAGAAAATCAAAAATCAATAAGTATCAGCATTGATTTATATGATGATAATAAAACATTAACAGATACCGAAATCGACCCAATTATGGAAAAACTTATTGGACGATTCGAAAAAGAAATCAATGCTGTAATTAGAAAATAATCAATATGGAAGCGCTCATCAAACGACTCAAAAATATCAGGGAAACGGTCGCTGAAATGAAAAAACATCTCCGTGCTAAGAATTCTGAATTAGAAGAAAAAAACAAGGAAATTGTGCGATTGAGACGTTTATTAGATATTCAAAATAGTTCTATTAAGGAACTGGAAAGTAAGCTAAAAATGAAACGCTTGGCCGAGGGTGTTAGCGGAGATAGCGATGATGACAACTCGTCTAACAGGGATTTGAAATTTAAAATCAACGAGATGATTAAAGAAGTTGATCGAATTACCACACTATTGCATCAATGAGAACCGATTTATCAGAAAACAGTCGTGTATGGCTTTACCAAGCTGAAAGGACCTTAAACGAGAGTGAAATCCTTAAAATAAAAAATGATTTAGCGCATTTTTGTATCAGTTGGACGGCTCACGACAAAGCTCTGAAAGCGGATAGTGACGTATTATATCAGCGATTTATACTCCTAGTAGTCGATGAAAGTGCTACTGATGCAAGTGGTTGTAGTATCGATAAAAGTGTTCGTAAGCTTAAAGAACTGAGTGCAGAAATTGGAGTCGATTTCTTTGATCGATTAAACATGGCTTATTTGAAAGACAATCAAGTTCATTCTATTCATTTGAATGCTATTGAACAAGCTAAAAACGAAGGCAACATAAACGACAACACCCTATTTTTTAACACATTAGTAAATAATTTAGGAGAATTAGGCACCAAATTCATTCTCCCTTTAAATCAACATTGGATTAATCAAACTCGATAAATGGAACTTACAGAAGAACAAAAACAACAACGTATAAAACGTTTTTTAAACATAGGAAAAATAGAAGGCTATAGTTATTTAATATTACTATTCATAGCAATGCCGTTGAAATATGCATTCAAAATTCCTGAAGCAGTGCGCATAGTAGGCTTATTACATGGAGTTCTATTTGTTGCATTTATGTATCAAATACTGCAAATGATGATAGACAAACAATTTAATTTCATAAAGGCTGTTAAGGCATTTTTATTGTCTATTATTCCATTTGGCACTTTCTTTTTAAAGAAACTCCTTTAAGCACTAACTATATAGTTGGGGCATTGATTAATGCTCGATACTTATTGATTTGTTAATAATATTTCGAGCATTACTGAAACAATAGTAATAAATTATTGTTTAGTCAGAAGTATATTAAATCCTATTCTTACATTTGCAAGACATTATGGATAGAAAAAAGCACAGGACCAAATTGCTTGAAGCTGATATCCTAAAGGTTTTAACCGAACACAAAGGAAGGATTCTCAATCACAAGCAGATATTTTCGAGATTAGCTCTTGAGGATATGCCTCGTAATGCGGAAGATCTTTTGCCTATACTAGATCAACTTGTAATAGATGGTTCTGTTGGTCGTCGCGACAAATATAAATTCTTTAGACTTTTGCCTCCAGTTAGTTTAGAAGGCACAATAGATATAACTAAAAATGGCCGAGTCTTTCTTATGGTAGACGATCAAGAGGAAGATTTGCAAGTGGTACAAAGTCAAATTCGATTATTGCCATTCGACAAGGTATCAGCTGTAGTAATTAAACAAGGTAAAAAGACTTCAAAAGCAGAAGTTATATCCTTGATAAGCCATTCAACTAGACAATTTACGGGAGTTCTACTACTTGAACATCATCATTGGTACATTCAACCAGATAATAATAGATTTCAATTTAAATTTACTGTTCAACATGAGCCAGAGTTTAAAGTAGGAAAAAAAGTAGTATTTAAAATTAAAGAATTCAGGAGCGATGCCCGTTTTCCAAGTGCACAATTAATTGATATTCTAGGAAATCCTGGAGAACACTTAACCGAAATGCATGCCATTTTAGCTGAATTTGGATTGCCAGAAGCTTTCGAACCTGAAGTTCAACATGCATCTGATAATATTTCTGAATTCATTACAGATGACGATTTAAAAGGACGTGAAGACTACAGAAAAGTACTTACTTTTACCATCGACCCTGATACAGCTAAAGATTTTGACGACGCAATTTCATATCAAATTCTAGACAATGGTAACCTCGAAGTGGGCGTGCATATTGCCGATGTAAGTCATTATGTAAAACCAGGTTCGATTTTAGATAAGGAAGCATTAAAGAGGGCAACTTCAGTATATTTAGTCGACCGAGTTGTACCTATGTTGCCTTTCAAATTATCGGATGTGGTGTGTTCTTTGGTACCTAATCAAGATCGACTTACATGTGCCACAATTTTTGAAATAGATGCACAATTCAATGTCATAAATAAACGTTTTGTTAAGGCTGTCATTCACTCTGATAAACGATTTAGTTACGAGGAAGCCCAAGAC
>JADLHV010000173.1 GCA_020848595.1 Bacteroidia bacterium | reverse complement strand
TTGGTACTTCTTATTCTAAAGATCAAGTGTTTAATACAATAAGCAGCGAAAAAGATATTACAATAGAAGATCTTGGTGATACTTGGCCTGAAAAAGCAGCTCAAATGGTTGTAGAAGGAAAAGTTGGTGCAATATTCCACGGTAGAATGGAATGGGGACCAAGGGCTTTAGGCAATAGAAGTATTATAGCCGACTGTAGAAGCGAGGCTATTACTAAGAAAATTAATGGTTCAATTAAAAATCGCCCTTTGTTTCAACCGTTCTGCCCTTCTATACTTGAAGAAGATAGAGAGCGATTATTCGATCAGTCTTACCCTAATAAACATATGACTTGTGCTTTTAGAATGAAACAAGAACATAGAGATAAAATTCCAGCTTCTGTTCATATCGATGGCACTGGTAGAGCTCAGTTTGTGGAAGAATCTGATAACCCGAATTATTATAGATACCTTAAGGAGCTTAAACGTTTAACTGGTTATGGTGTTAGTATCAATACTTCCTTTAATAAACATGGTAGAACAATAGTTGAAAGTCCTCAAGATGCTATCCTCGATTTTCTTGATACTAATATGGATTTTCTAATAATCGAAGGTTATCTTATAGGTAGAAAGTAATCTATGAATCCTAAGGTTTCTATACTACTTCCAGTCTTTAATGCTGAAGCTTATTTAAAAGAAGCCTTAGATAGTCTTTTGTCGCAAACCTATGCAGATTATGAATTATTAATTATTAATGATGGCTCAAGTGATAGTTCAGATAATATAATTAAATCGGTTATAGACCAAAGAATTATATATAAAAAATTTGATTCAAATCAGGGTTTAATTCATGTTCTTAATTATGGTCTTAGTATTGCTAAAGGCGATTATATTCTGAGAATGGATGCCGATGATATTGCTGCTCCAAATAGAATTGAAAAACAACTCTTTTTTATGGAGCAAAACCCAAATGTAGGGGTATGTGGAACCCAGTTAAATCTTATCGGTGCTAATGATAATGTCGATCGCCCTTGTAATGATGAAGATTTAAGATGGTGGTTCTTTAAAAGTACTCCATTTGCTCACCCAAGTGTCATTATTCGAAATAATGTCCTGAAAAATTACCATTTGCAGTTTGATATTAATGCCTATGTCGCCGAAGATTTTGACTTATGGTGGAAGATTGCCTTTCATTCTAATTTAGCTAATTTACCTGAGAAATTATTGTGGTATAGAGTTCATCCTTTGCAAGAAAGTAGCAAGAAAACACAAATTCAACAACTAAACCATAGAAAAAGTCTTATTCAATTTATGTCCGAAATTGGACTTAATTCTGATGCTTTTGATCCAGATTTTATTTCTAATGCTCTTTATAGAAATCTTGATTTTTCACCTCAAAATCTTGTAAAATCTTGGAAATTATTTCAATCTCTCAAATCTTCTCCTAAAGCTATAGAATTCTTTAGTTTAGATGCTTTGAATCGTAAATGCTCTGAAGTAATTGATTATCAATTGAAAAATATGAATAGTTTCAATTGGAGTACATTAACCATGTCTTTTCAACCTGATTTTTCTTCTCATTTGTCGCAAGCTGGCGTAAATAAATTAACTTGGATCACTAAAAGTATACTGTTTTGGAAAACAAGATGAACAAGCGCAATCAAATAGCTGACTCTATTTTTAATCTGCTTCCACTTGAAGAGGAAAATGCTATGAAGATGTGGAGTGAAAATCTTGATACCTTGCAAATGAATAGTCGAGATCTGCCTCTTATTGATGTTCTAACTAGCGTATATAATTCTGAAAAATATATAGATAATGCCATTAAATCTATCCTTTGGCAATCTTATCCAAATGTAAATCTAATTATTGTCACCGACCCTTGCACGGATGCGACTGTCGAAATCATTAAAACCTATCAAGAAAAATATCCGAATATATTATTAATTGAAAATAAGGAACATAAAGGATTCATTGAAAGTCTTAATATAGGTTTAAATGCGTCAACTGGAAAGTATATTGTTAGAATGGATTTAGATGACCTAATTCATCCATTGAAGTTTGAAAAGCAATTTAATTTTCTTTCTGATCATTTGGATTGTGATGTAGTTAGCTCTGGAATGATAATATTTAATGAAAAGAGTGAATTAAAATCTGTCACCTATCGGGAGGATTATGAGCTACATAAAATAACTTTGTTTTTTTTCTCTCCTATTTCTCATGCGGCTTCTATGTTTAAAGGTGAAGTTCTCAGAAATATTCAGTATCAAAATGGATACAACTATGCAGAAGATTACAATATTTGGTCGAGACTATTAGATAAATATAAAACTGCAGTGCTTCAAGAGCCTCTATACCTTTATAGAACGCATAGTGAACAAACTACTAATGAAAGAAATAAATCTAAAATTGTAGATACGCTTAAGAAAATTATTAGTGATATTCTATCTAAAGTAAATTTAGTTTTAAATGAGGCAGATATAGATTTTTATATTCATTCTATTATTCTGTCTAATGGATTAAATACAAAATAAGCTTTCTTGAAATTCGATGAAATCATGCAAAAAATTCATGATTCTAATATTAAAAAAGCTTACCTGAATGATGCAAAATTTAAGCAATTCGTTTTTATAAATTACTGGCAAAATTCATTCGAAAAATTTTATTTAGAGCTTAACTCAAAACAATTTAAACAACTAATTAATTCGTCTTTCAATCTGTTAGGTAAAAAAGAAGTATTTAAGAAAAAACTAAAAAGGCTCTTTTAATAATGAGATACTATGTAACTGGAAATAAGGGATTTGTTGGTAATTGTTTGATGAAAAGTTTGTCAAATCTTAGTCTTGATGCAGTAGGCTTAGGTGATTCTGGGAATGATATTTCTGATACACATTATTTTGATAATTTAATTCCAAATGAGGGGGATGTTTTAATTCATTTAGCTAATAAATCTTTTGTCCCAGAAAGTTGGGTCGAAACTCATCGATATTTTGATGTTAATTTGATGGGAACAATTAATGCTTTGGATTTTTGCAAGAAACACAAATTGAATATTGTTTATGTCAGTAGTTACTTGTATGGCGACCCTGATTATTTTCCAATTGATGAATTACATCAAGTAAAGGTCAATAATCCTTATGCATTAAGTAAAAAATTATGTGAGGAAGTTATTGAGTTTTATGGTAGAAGTTTTGACATTAATTATTCTATTCTAAGACCATTTAATATCTATGGTCCTAATCAAAAAGAGAATTTTATAATTCCTATATTAATGAAGCAGTTATTGGATGAATCAATTAATGAGGTCACTATCCAAGATGCACGCCCTAAACGTGATTTCATTCATGTTCAAGACCTCGTTGATGCAATAATATTGGCTACTAAAAATTTGAATGGTCAGATCTATAATATTTGCTCTGGTAGTTCTATAAATTTAGAAGAATTATATGGTTTAATATTAAAAATCTCGCTCAAAAATAAGAAATTGGTTGATTTGCAAAATCATAGAAAAAATGAAATTATGGATTGTTATGGGAGCTTCGAAAAATTTCGAAAGGATACCGGTTGGCAGCCCAAAATTTCTTTAATGGATGGACTTAAAGAATGTTTACAAACAAGTATATAATATGGAACTAAAAAATAAAAATGTCCTTATAACAGGTGCCGACGGATTTATTGGAAGTCACTTGGTAGAAGCTTTACTAAATGAGGGTTGTAATGTTAGGGCTTTTTGTTATTATAACTCATTCAATTCTTGGGGATGGTTGGATTCATTGCCGAAAGAAAAATTAAAAAATATTGATGTTTTCACCGGCGATATCCGCGATCCTAATGGTGTTAGAAAAGCCATGGAAGGCATTAATGTTGTTTTTCATTTAGCAGCTCTTATTGCCATTCCTTTTAGTTATCACTCGCCAGATAGTTATGTGGATACCAATATAAAAGGCACTCTAAATGTTTTACAAGCCGCTAGAGATCTTCAAATCGAAAAACTTTTAGTGACCTCTACTTCTGAAGTATATGGTACTGCGCTATATGTACCAATAGATGAAAAGCATCCACGCCAAGGTCAATCTCCTTATTCTGCAACCAAAATAGGTGCCGATCATTTAGCCGAGTCTTATTTTAGAAGTTTCAATTTGCCCGTTACGATTGTTCGTCCATTTAATACCTATGGACCTCGTCAATCTGCTCGAGCTGTCATTCCTACTATTATTACGCAATTACTTAATGGAATGAAAGAAATTAAATTAGGTGCAATACATCCTACAAGAGACTTGTTATTTGTTTCTGATACAGCTAATGGATTTATTGAAATAGCTAAATCGGATAAAACAATTGGCGAAGAAGTTAATATAGCAACTCAAAACGAAATTTCTGTTGGAGATTTAGCTAAAAAACTTATAGATATTATTGCTCCCGATGCTGTTATTGTATCTGATGACTTACGCTTAAGACCTGAAAAAAGTGAAGTAGAAAGATTACATGGGAGCAATCAAAAAATAATGCAACTGACAAATTGGTCCCAAAAAATAAACTTAGACGATGGTTTGAAAAAAACGGTTGAGTGGTTTTCAAATCCCGAAAATCTAAGACAATATAAGTCAAACATCTATAATATTTAAAGCTTATGCAAGAAATGATTCCGTTTAGTCAAAGACTAATTGATAAGAATGTCTCTATTCTCGATGCTCTAAGTGTTTTGAATTCTATTGCTCGCGAACCTATTGCATTTGTTATTGATGAAAATCAAAAGTTATTAGGTTCTTTGACTGATGGTGATGTGCGTCGTGGTCTACTCAATGGATTTGATCTTAAAGATAAAGTCGAATCAATTATTCAGCTAAATCCAATCTATATCAGCAAGTCTAATTATCGTATTGAAGATATAGTCGATTACAAAAATCGAAATATTATGGTTTTACCAGTGGTCGATGAAAACAATCGTATTGTCAATGTAATAAGCTTGAGACAATTGCGATCTTATTTGCCTTTGGATGTTGTTATTATGGCTGGTGGTAAAGGTGAAAGACTTAAACCTTTAACGGATACAGTTCCTAAACCAATGTTAAATGTAGCCGATAAACCAATTCTGCAACATAATATTGATCGACTGACTTCCTATGGTGTTGATGATTTTTGGATATCTGTTAATTATCTCGGAGATATGATTAAAGAGTATTTTGGTAATGGTAAAGATAGAAGTATCGATATTCAATATATCAATGAAGACAAACCTCTTGGAACCTTAGGCTCGGTTGCTTACATCGATGGATTTAGTCATGAGCATGTCTTAATTATGAATTCGGATATTCTTACAAATCTAGATTATGAACATTTCTATCTCGATTTTATTAAAGAAAATGCTGATCTTTCTGTTGTCTCTATTCCTTACAAAGTGTCAGTCCCTTATGCTGTGCTAGAAAATAAGGAAAGATCCATTACTGGTTTCTCAGAAAAACCTACTTATACATACTACTCTAATGGTGGTATATATCTTGTAAAACGCGATATGCTATTAAAGTATTTACCTAAAGGGGAGTTTTTTAATGCAACAGATTTAATCGAAAAAATGGTCAATCTTGGACATAAAGTTATTTCTTATCATATGTCGGGATATTGGTTAGATATAGGTAAACACGAAGATTATAAGAAGGCTCAAGATGATTTTCGAAGTATAATTTTTTAATTCTATGAGTCTTAAATCGATTACCCTTTTCCTTTCAGCTCTACTAGCATTCCTTTTGTTTGCATTGAATGCTTTTTTTGTCTGGAATTGGGGTGACGATTTCCTGATTAAAGTTAGATTCTTTAATTGTACTCCTTTCGATTTCCTTGTAAATGATTATTGGAGTTTTGATGGTAGATCTCTAAATATTGGTTATTTTATCTCTAGATATGCTCTATACACAAAATGGCCTTGGTTAGCAACTATGATTGCTTCTATTTTATTTTTTGCTTCTGCTTATCTTTTAACTTCATTAGTTCAATTTTATACACCTTTAAAAAGAATCGAGCGATTTATTTTATCCGTCTTCTTTACTGCTATACTATGGCTATCTTCATTTTATTCTCTTTTTGAAACCCTTTATTGGCAAACCGGAATGCTCTATATTGTGGAGGTTTTTTTAATGTATGCAGCTTATATTTATTCGAAACAAAATAATGTCAATGCTATCCTACTTTTTGTATTAAGTCTGTTAGCTGGTATGGCCTCTCCTGGAGCAGTAATGGCTATACTTTTCGTGTTAATTATTGAATATTATTTTGAAAAGATTGATTTAAATAAACGGATTACCTTAATAAGTTTCTCAGGATTTTTAGTAGGTTTATTAATAGTAATACTCTCTCCTGGTAGTATCAGTAGATTTAATTCACAAGGAGGTTTTGATAATAAAGCGTTTTCAAATATTCATGATTTGTATTTTAGGTTACATCAATTTTTAGATAAATTTTTTATTTTTAATACACCTATGATTTGGCTTATCTTATTAGCTGGTGTATTTTTTATTTATATAAATCGTTACAAGGTTCTTTTATCCTCTAACAGTTTTAAATATATTTATGAATTCCGATGGCTATTGGCAGCATTGATTAGCCTATTATTCTATTTTCCTAGAATGATGTATTACATTACGTCTCCACGCTTAAATATTCATTTTGTATTTTTTGTTATGTTGTTTTTTGTCTCGCAATTAGCCCAATTTAGAAGCTTGAATTTGAATATTTATAATCGAATTTCTATGGGTTTTCAATTTTCAATTTTTATTATTTTTATAGTTTTTGCTTTCTATCAATTATGGGGATCGGCCTTTTGTGTAAAAAAAATGGAATCAAGAATTGAATTATATAAATTGCATAAAGGAAAAGACTTAGTGCTTAAAGCAAACGATTTAATTGGCCCGCCGGCTACCCGCGAATTCATTGACGTTACAGAGGATTCGTCTTATGCTATTAATAGGGCTGTGGCTATATATTTTGGATTAAAATCAATAAGAAAGGAAAAATATAGGTGAGAAATAAAGAAGGATTAAAAACATTGCCAATCTCGGTGCTTATTGGTTCTTGTAATGAAGGACATTTGCTCGAAGATTGTCTTAAGTCTTTGCAGTTTTGCGACGAAATTGTATTAGTAAATTTAAGTTCTAATGATAATACCGAAGCTATTGCTTTAAAATACGCCGATCAGTATATATATGTAGAGGAACGACCTCTGTATTTTGATATGTTACACGAAAAATATGTTCCAAATTTAAAGCATGAATGGTTTGTTTTAATAGATCCTGATGAGAGAATTTCAGAAGAACTTGCTCAAGATATCGGTGAGCATTTAAATCAGGTAACTGATGATATTTCTGTTATTAGGGTGCCAATGATTAACCATTTTAAAGGAAAACAATTAAAGGGAACTGTTTACGGTGGTGTAATTTATGCCCGACTATTATATAAAAGAAGTGGTGTAAATGTTGGAGTTGAAGTGCATTCCGGTATTAAAATGAAAGAAGGTTTTTCGAGAATTAAAATCCATTTTAAAGAACAAAATTTTGATTCTCATTTATGGTGTAATAGTTGGTCTCAATTGCTAGATAAGCATAGACGTTACTTGAAAGGGGAGGGTATGGCTCAGTACAATATGGGTGTCCGCTATTCATTTAAAAAACAATATTACGATTCTCTAATACGATTCTATTACTCTTTTAAAACGCGTCAAGGTTATAAAGATGGATGGACCGGTTTTTGGCTCAGTTTTTTTGCCGCTAGATACGATTTCTTAAAATTTAGAGAACTAAGAAAATACGAAAAATCGTTAAATAAATAAATCAATTTTATTGTATAAAAAATTAATAAAAAATTTAGTATTATAGCTATTAGAAAATTATAAAGAAAAATATCATTTAAATTTTTGAAAAAGAGGTAGATAGTAGTAAGAGTTGTGCTTCAAAATAGACGAATGAGTTATAATATAGCGAGAGGATACCCTCAATTTTTCGGAAAATCAATCAATTTTTCGACTTTTCTTTTCATTTTAACCCAAGTTTTTTTAGCTCGGTTTTATACCGACAATTTCGCTCTTTTTCTAAAATTGAAAAAAAATGGAATAAGGAAATTAATGTTTAATTCCATTTTTATAAGAGATTGGGTTGGTAGATTCTTAAATGTTTCATTTTTAATTTCCCGATTCTGTTTAATGCTTAAAGTGCACTGTTTTGCGCTTTTTATTGGCGCAATCTTGATTTTTCAAGCTCATTTTTATTATCTAAACACAAAAATATTATGGATAGAATAGAAGCATTTTAATTCAATTATTATAAAAATTATTATAAATCTAAATAAATAAAATATGAAATTAAGTATTGTGGTGCCAGTCTATAAGGCTGAATTTTCCTTACATGAACTCGTGTCTAGAATTATCAGTTCTAAACCAATGGATTTTAATCATCTCGAAATTATTTTAGTGGAGGATGGAAGCCCCGATAATTCTTGGCAAATCATTGAAGAATTATCTCAAAATTATAATGAAATAATTGGACTAAAATTGAGTAGAAATTTTGGGCAACATCATGCTATAACTGCAGGTTTAGATATCGTTGATGGCGATTGGATTGTAGTGATGGATTGTGATTTGCAAGATCAACCTGAAGAAATCGATAAATTATATCAAAAAACAAAACAAGGTTACTCTATGGTGTTAGCCAAAAGATTGAATAGAAGAGATAGTTTTTTGAAGAAGTTTCAATCTGCCCTGTTTTATAAGGTTTACGAATATATTTCTGGTGTAAAGCAAGATAAAAGTATAGCTAATTTTGGCATCTATCATAGAAATTGTATCGTAGAATTTAATAAAATGAGAGAGCCGATGCGGGCTTTTCCTCCTATGATGCAGTGGATTGGATACAAAAAGTCTTCTATCGAAGTTGAACATGCTCAAAGAAAAGAAGGAAAAAGTACTTATACTTTATCTAAATTAATAAGATTAGCTTTAGATATTGCTATAGCCTACTCCGATAAGCCCCTTAGGATGTCTATTAAGTTTGGCTTTTATATTTCTTTTCTTTCTTTTCTTTTCGGATTGTATCAATTATATCAATATAGTATTGGAGAAATAAAGGTACCAGGCTATACGAGCATCATTGTCTCT
The DNA here is from genome assembly GCA_020848595.1 of Bacteroidia bacterium. Classification (GTDB taxonomy): domain Bacteria; phylum Bacteroidota; class Bacteroidia; order NS11-12g; family UBA955; genus JABMMZ01. Next base: position 11,723 of record JADLHV010000173.1, on the reverse strand, counting down.
ATTTGGTTTTTGTCTGGTGTCATATTGTTTTTTTTAGGAATTACAGGACTTTATATCGGTAGATCTTTTGATGGTATTAAAAATAGACAATTGTATATCATCGATAATAAAATTTATGGAAAACGAAAAGGCTAATAATTTCTTAAATTAAAAAGGATCTAAAATCGAAGTCAGTTTTATAAAATATTAACTAAAAGATAAAAAAAAATTTACACCATTGTATGAAAAGTAATAACTATATACCTTTTAATAAACCTTATTTAAGTGGTAAGGAAACCGAATACATTAATGACGCCGTGGAATCTGGAAAAATTTCTGGTAATGGTAAATATACTAAGTTGTGTCAAGACTATTTTCAAAATCGATATGGTTTTTATAAATGTCTTTTGACTACCTCTTGCACTGATGCTCTCGAAATGGCAGCAATACTGCTGAATATTAAAGAAGGTGATGAAGTGATAATGCCTTCATTCACTTTTGTTAGCACTGCAAATGCCTTTGTTTTAAGAGGTGCTAAGATTGTTTTTGCAGATTCTAAAATGGATGAACCTAATCTTGATGTAAATCGAATAGAAACATTAATAACGCCTTTAACAAAAGCAATTGTTGTTGTGCACTACGCTGGTGTTGCTTGTGATATGGATGCAATTATGGATATAGCTAATAGGCATAATCTTTATGTCGTTGAAGATGCTGCTCAAGCAATTGATAGTCATTATATCGGTGCAAATGGCGTTAAAAAACCTCTAGGAAGTATCGGACATTTAGCTGCTTTTTCTTTCCATGAAACAAAAAATATTATATCTGGTGAAGGTGGAATGTTAGTGGTTAACGACCCTACTTTTGAAATGAGATCTGAAATTATTTGGGAAAAAGGTACCAATAGATCTGCGTTTTTTCGGGGTGAAGTAGATAAATACGCATGGGTGGATATAGGCTCTTCTTTTTTGCCTTCAGAAATTGTTGCGGCTTTTTTATATGCTCAACTAGAACACCTCGATTCAATTCAACAAAAAAGAAAACTATTATGGAACATGTTTTTCAATTTACTTTCTAATAGTGCACTAGAATCTAAAATTAAAATGCCTTTTATCCCTCATTATGCAGAAAATAATGCACATATGTTTTATCTTGTCTGTGATAATATAAATACAAGAACAAAATTAATTGAAGTACTAAAAAAACATAATTTTCACTCTGTCTTTCATTATCTAAGTCTACACAATAGCCCTCTTTACTATCAAAGACACGATGGTAGAGAATTATTTAATTCAGATAAATATGCAGAAACTCTACTTAGATTACCTTTGTTCTATGAATTGTCTGTACAAAATGTCAAAGATATTTGTAAGGTGATTTCTGAGTTTTGCACAACTAGTGAAGTATAATAATATGAATAATGCAAAATCAAAGAGAATTTGAGTTATTATTGAACAATAAATATGTGTGGTATTTCGGGTATTTATAACTTAGATGGTTCGAAGGTGTCAAAGGAGGTTCTGATGACATTTAATGATTCTATGACGCATAGAGGTCCAGATGATTTCGGTATCCATCTCCTCGACAAAGAAACGCTGGGTCTCGCTCAAAGACGTCTTTCTATTCTTGATTTAAGCCCTCAAGGTCATCAACCTATGTCTTATGAAGATGGACGGTTTGTTATTACCTATAATGGTGAAATATTTAACTTTCAAGATATTAAAGATTCCCTAATTGCAAAAGGACACGCTTTTTATACTAATTCTGATACAGAAGTAATTCTGGTTGCTTATCTCGAATGGGGGCCTTTATGTCTAAAGAAATTTAATGGAATGTGGGCCTTCGCAATTTGGGATAATCTAAATAAAGAGCTGTTTTTGGCCAGAGATAGATTCGGTATCAAACCGCTCTATTACAAAAATGATATCAATAAAAGGTTTGTCTTCGCTTCTGAAACTCGCGCCTTTAAATATCTTAAAGATTTTAATCGTGAAATTGATGAAATAAAACTTCATCATAACATGATTGATCCTTATGCTCTTGAAGGGCTTGGTCATACTATCTATAAAGATATTTTCCAACTCTTGCCAGGTCATTATATGATTGTTAAGAGAAATGAAAATGTTTCGCAAAGACGCTGGTGGAGCATCGATGACTGTCATCCTGATGTGCCAAAAACATTTGATCAACAAGCAGAAAAATTTTATGAGTTGTTTCGAGATGCTTGTCGTTTACGTTTGGTGAGTGATGTTCCTATTGCTACCGCTTTAAGTGGTGGTTTAGATTCTACTGCTGTATACTCAACGGTCTTTGATATCCTAAAAACTGAATCTCTTGGACGTGTTAATAAAGATGCTCAAAGAGCTTTTACTGCCACTTTTAAAGGTTTGCCGAATGATGAACGTGCTTATGCTCAAAAAGCAGCTGAATATACAGGTGGACCAATTGAGTTTTTAGAGTCTTCGGATTATGAATTGGCTGCCAGAATTGAAAGGGATACTAAATTGGCTGATTTTATAAATGTGTCACCCATTAGCTCTATTGCCTCTGTATACGAAGGAATGAAGAAAAATGGTATCACAGTTTCACTAGATGGTCATGGGGTTGATGAAATGCTCTATGGATATCGTGATATGGTCTATGGTTTATATAACGATGCTCTCTGGAATGGCGGACTAAAAGAAGCCAAAAGTTATGGCGATGTATTAGCCGAACTATATCACCCTAATCATAAAATGGATTTTGTGTCTAAATCTCAAATTCAATTGTCTGATAAAGCTAAACGTGAATCTGGATTGAAATATAAATTTAAGAAAATTATCGGTAAAACTGTACCAAATGACATCTACTTGCCAATTGATCTTCCAGTATTAAGCGATAAACCTTACGATTTTAGTCTCAAATCGGTCGATCAACGTATGGTTTATTATGAATTTTTTCAACATACACTCCCAACTTTATTGCGCAATTTTGATAGGGCTGGTATGATGAATTCTATAGAAATTAGAATGCCTTTTATGGATTGGAGATTGGTTGCTTATGTGTTTAGTTTGCCTGTAGCTTCTAAAATTGGAAATGGATTTACTAAGCTTATTTTAAGAGAAGCTATGAAAGGTAAAATGGATGAATCTCTAAGATCTAGAACTTTTAAAGTCGGTATTGGTAGTCCTATAGAATACTGGATGAATGGTCCTTTGAAGGATTGGACTCTAGATAATACTTCTGATGCTTCTATTAAACTGCGTCTCGAAAATGAATTTAAATCAGGGAAAGTTTCTACTCAATTAGTTCGTGAAGCTTGGCAAGCCATTAATCTTCAGTTAATAAGTGGATGAAGATACTCTACGTTTATACTTCGGCGGCTCTTAAACCTGGTTCGGTTCAAAAAAAAGTCTTGAACCAAATCAGATCCTTAAAACACTATGGTGTGGATTGTAAAGGTATTTTTCTTACAACCGATGCTTTTGATAAAGCCGAAAATGTAGATTTTGAATTTGTTAAGGTCCCTAAAATTAAAACTGGTTGGTTCCAATCATTTAGACAAAGAAAAGCCATACATAGAACGCTTTATCTTTGGTTTAAATCCAATAGCCCTGATCCTGACTTTATTTATTGTCGCTATCCTGCTGCTGGTAGATTAGTGGCTAAATGGCTTAAACAATGTTATAAAAAAGTTTTTTTTGAACATGTTACTTCCGAAACTCCTGAAATAAAACTCTATAAAAAAGAAAATCCATTTCAATTAAATCTCTCTTCAATATTGAGTTATGTGGAATTTTATTTTCTGCCTTTATTGAACGAATTCATCTACGGAAAGAAAATAAGAAGAAGAGCAGTTTTTGGTATTTCTAACTCTGAAAATATTGCAGATTATGAAAATAAAATGGCAAGAAAAAACTATGTTCGTCTTATTGCTGGTGATGCTGTCAATACTCAAGAATATAAATTAAGAAATATTCAGTTTGTCCCAAAAAGATTGAACCTTATTTTTCTAAAAGGTGCTGTAACTTTTGCCGAGTTTAATGGCTTAGATAGAATTTTTAAAGGTATAGCCAACTATAATGGTGATTGGAACATTCATTTTTATTTGTACGGCAAAAATCTTGAATGGGAATCTCAACAAGTTTCATCATTAGGTATCCAAAATAAAGTCTCTATGTCTGGATTTATTGATAAAGATGATTTGGATAAGAAAATGAGTGAAATTGATTTAGGTTTAGGGGCATTTGGTATTCATAGAAAGGGTTTAACAAGCACTACTACTATTAAAGCAAGAGAATATTTTGCCCGTGGTTTGCCTTTTATTTTTGGTCACCATGACCCCGATATTTCTGGTCACCCTGATTTGAAAAAATGTTGCCTTGAATTTGAAGCTAATGATTCTGATATTGATTTTGTAAAAGTAATCGATTGGTATGAATCTATCTCTGATTTTTATGAATTAGCAGCTTTTATGAACCATTTTTCATTGAAACACCTTGATTACGAAATTAAAATGAAACGTTTAATTGATTTCTTATTGACTTATAGAAAATCAATTCAAAAAAATGCCTAGTAAATCATGTTAAAGATTGCCCATAGAATAAACACTGTTGAACAACTAAAATCTACACCTAAATCGTATGGTGTCGAAATTGACTTAAGACCCGAGGGTGATAAAATAATCATTCATCACGATGCTTTCTCGCAAGGTGAAGATTTCGAAACTTGGCTCGAATATTATGATCACGCTCTTATTATTCTAAATACTAAAGCCGAAGGTATGGAAGAACGTATACTGGATTTAATGCGTAAATTTAAAATCGAAAATTATTTTTTCTTAGATCTTTCATTGCCTTTCTTAATCAAATACATGCGCAAAGGTGTAAAGTCTATTGCTATAAGATTCTCTGAATTTGAACCCTTAGATTTTGTCTTAGGTTTTGCTGGAAAAGTTGATTGGGTTTGGGTAGATTGTTTTACAGATTTGCCATTAAATAACGTCAATTACCCACTCCTGAAAAAACATTTTAAATTGTGTATTGTTTCTCCCGAATTGCAAGGTTTTGATATCTCTAAGATTGAAGAATTTAAATCGAAACTCCTTGGAATGGAAATAGATGCTGTGTGTACTAAACGACCTGAACTATGGTAGTGAAAACTTGGTCTGATATCGATTTAAATGGTATTAAAGGTATTCTTTGGGATCTCGATAATACACTGTATTTATACGACTCTGTGCATCAAATTGCTTTTAAAGCTTGTAAGGATAAAGCACTATTAATGTATGGTCTTAATGAGGAAACTTTTAATTCTTGCTGGAAGATGGCTAGAAATAAGGTTCATGATGATCTCCATGGACAAGGCGCCTCTCACTCTAGATTATTATACCTTCAAAAATTATTTGAATTTGCCTTTGGAAATACAAATCCTGAATTTGCAATAGATTTAGAGGAAATCTATTGGTCTGTGTTTTTAAAGGAAATGAAATGGCGCTCTGGAGCAAAACAATTAATGCATGATGCAAAGTCAAAAGGAATTGAAATGGCTATCGTGACTGATTTAACAACACATATTCAATTGAGAAAGTTTATTAAACTCGGTTTGAATGAGTTTGTTAGATTTTTGGTCAGTTCTGAAGAAGCTGGTGTAGAAAAACCTCATCCTAATATATTTCGTTTGGCACTAGAAAAACTAAATTTGAAGGCTCAAGATGTTATTATGATTGGTGATAATTTTGAAAAGGATATTAAAGGTGCCGAAGCCATTGGTATTAAGGCGTATTGGATAGATGATAAAACAAAATGAAGGTAATTTATAGCTCGTTACTAAAAGATAAAAGAGGAAGAAGTAAAATTCCTTTAGCAAAGTCTCGGCTTTTTTGGGTGGGCCTTTCTATTAAATTGATTATTTCAATTTTCTTCGCTTCTTCCTACCTGCGCGAATTATTTGCTCCTTTTGGTAATTATTTTATTGGTTCAGGTTTTCAAGATCCCTATCAATTTTTTCTCGAAAATGGTAAAGGGGTTGAATTTCCTTATCCTCCTTTTATGCTTTTTCTCTTTACTTTACCTAGATTATTGATTTGGCCTCTGTTTCCAGGTAATTGGGAAGTCTTCACTATGGTCGATAGTCTCATCTATAGATTACCTCTCTTAGCTGCCGATTTAGTTATTTTGTTCGTTTTAATAAGATGGCTTAAAACTCGAACTCGTCAAATTTTAATTTGGTATTGGTTGTCACCTGTGCTTATCTATATTAATTATTTTCATGGTCAATTAGATGTTATTCCAATGGCTCTAATGATGACTTCACTCTACTTTTTATTTAAATCTAAATGGACTCCAGCTTTTGTAATTCTTGGTTTGGCAATTGCCGCTAAAACTAATATGGTTTTGGTTCTGCCATTCTATATTTTATATCTTTTTAAAGCCTCTCAAGTGCAATGGAATAAAATACTTGTAGCTGTTATAGCCTTAGTATTAACGCTTGTTCTTATTAATCTACCTTATTTAAATAGTCCCGCTTTTATTCAAATGGTCTATAATAATCCAGTGCAACAACAGATTTTTGACCTCTATTATCAGTTTAATTCAAGCCTTAAAATTTATTTTATCCCAGCTGTTTATTTTATTCTAGTTATCTATTATTTCAATTTTAAATTTGTAAATCGCGATCAACTTATTTTATTTCTAGCCTTTACTTTTCTAGCTTTAACTTTAATGATTGCTCCTATGCAAGGTTGGTACTATTGGATTTTACCTCTTCTAGTGTATTTTATAATTAAACAAGGTGGCAAAGAAAGGCAGATTTTTATCCTGCTGTCTATCTTGTATTTTATTTATTTTGGGCTAATTGATGAGACCGATTATTCAAATTCGGGAAATCTTGTTTTTCTTAACTTAAATGGTTTAACTCATCTTTATAACTCTGATAAAGCTCTAAATGTAACTTTTACTTTGCTTCAAACTACCTTGATTTTAATCGGATATCTTGTCTTTAAAAAGGGTATTAGTAGTAATATTCAATCTAAATTTTTATCTCAACCTTATTTAATAGGTATAGGAGGCGATTCCGCTAGTGGTAAATCTACCTTAAGTAACGCTTTGGAAGCTGTGTTTGAAAAAAATAATACCAGTATTGTACGTGGAGATGATATGCATAAGTGGGAACGTGGTAACGAAAACTGGAATACTTTTACGCATCTCGACCCGCGCGCTAATAAAATTCACCAAGATATGGAACACGCTAGAGATCTTAAATCTGGGAAAAGTATTCAACGCCGGAAATATGATCATTCTACTGGCAAATTTACTCTGCCTAAATTTATTAAACCTAATAAATTATTGGTTTTCGAAGGTCTGCATTCTTTCTATTTAAATAATCAAGCGGAAGTGTATGATCTGCGCATTTTTATGGAGCCCGATGAAAAATTGCGTATCTGGTGGAAGGTCCAAAGGGATGTCGAAAAAAGAGGCTACTCACCAGAAAAAGTTCTCGAACAACTTAAATTAAGGGAGGAAGATTCTCAAAGATATATCCGCTCTCAAGCTGCTTTGGCCAATATTATTGCTTCTTATTATGCTATTAATGATATTGATCCTATTAATCAAAGTATTTTGCCTGTTATCGGTTTGAAATTATCTTTAACTAATGAAATTGATCTGGATCCGCTATTGGATAGATTTTTAACCATTAAATCACTGGATTTCGAACATCAATATGAGGCTGATAGACAAATTATCTTGATAAAAGGTTTAATTACTAAAGAACAAGTTGAACTATTAGCTGATAGATGCCTCCCTGAACTTGAAGATATTGGGATTTATAACTCTGTATGGAAGGATAATTTTGAAGGCGTACTTCAATTAATTGTTACTTATACAATATTTAATAGTTTGAAATTCAAAGAATAATGGAGTATTTAAATAATTTATTGAATTTAACCAGCGGATTTTTAAATCGTCCTGATTTAATTCAAGGTCCCGGTGGAAATACATCTGTCAAAGATCTTTCTTCTAAAATGTATATTAAAGCCTCTGGATTTAGATTTGAAGAAATTTCTGATTCTAATGGATTCTCTTGTGTAAATTATTTAAATATAAGAGATTATTTTAATTCAGTTGTACCAAAAGATAAGGTAACCGAAGAACAAAAAATGCTCAGTATTGTAGCAGAAAATATTCTACTAAATGAAAATGGTTTGCCTTTCCCAAAACCTTCCATGGAAACTGGTTTTCACGCTGTTCTAGATCGTTATGTGGTGCATACTCACTCTGTTTGGACTAATTTGGTGAATTGTGCATCGGATAGAAATGAAAAATTGCAAACTCTTAGGGATTTAACAGGTTTGTCTATTGCAGATATTCCTTTTGTTAGTCCTGGGTTTGGACTCTCTTATTTAGTTAATATGGCCCTACTTAATACTAAATCTGAAGGTAAAGATGCTCCGCAAGTCTTTATGTTAGCTAATCACGGTGTTATTGCCCACGCTAATTCTCCAGAAATTGTTTCAGAGTTGCTTTCTAAAGTCGATACCTCTATTCAGTCTATCTTTGGAATTAATAATGCCTATCCTGAAACTGGTATCTCTGGTCAAAATGATTCATGGGTGCCTGATTCTAATTATGTTTTGAATACAATTTTAAATTATAAAGTAGATAAGGCTTTTTTTGAACAAGTTTTGTTCCCTGATCAAACAGTATTTTTTAAAGATAATATCAATTTTGATATCGAAAAATCTGGTTTTAAAATTAATATATTCCCTAATCAAATATCCTATCATTGTTCTTTTCGCGAAGCACTTTCAATTCACGAAACTATGACGGCGTATTTGTTTATCTATGATACTTTACTCAATAAAAGCTTAATGCCTCAACTTATTGGTAGAAATGAAATAGATTATATAAATAATATGGATATGGAAAAACATCGTAAAAGCTTATTTTGAATTAATACATGAAAATTGTAATACCTATGTCGGGCCTTGGCAAACGGTTTGCCGATGCTGGTTACAAAGATATAAAGCCTTTAATTGAAGTGAATGGTAAACCTATCATCGAATGGGTTGTAAATTTATTCCCTGGTGATAATGATTTTATATTTATTTGTAGGAATGAACATTTAGAGAATACTCCTGTAAGGGATGTATTAAATAGAATTGCACCTAATGGAAAAATAATTGGTATCGATGGTCATAAATTCGGTCCCGTTTATGCTGTTGCTCAAGTGTTTAACCTAATTGATGATGATGATCAAGTAATAGTCAATTACTGCGATTTTTATCAAGATTGGGATTTTGAGGATTTTAAAGCTTGGACTAATACTACTAGATGCGATGGCGCTGTGCCTTGCTATACGGGATTCCATCCGCATCTTCTACACCCTAAAAATTTATATGCTTCTTGCCAGGTCGATGAAGCCTTAAATATGATTGAAATTAGAGAAAAATATTCTTTCGAAGTCGATAAAATGAAAGCTTATCACTCAGGTGGTACTTACTATTTCTCTAAAGGTAGTTCTGTGAAAAAGTATTTTCAAATGATGATGGATGAAGATATTAGTCTGAATGGTGAATATTACGTAAGCTTAGTTTATAATCTTTTAAATAGAGATGGTTTGAATGTTAAAATATACGACAAAGTACCGCATTTTTGTCAATGGGGTACGCCTGAAGATTTAGAGGAATATCTTACTTGGAGCAAAATTATTGAACACTACAAAAAATGAGCAAACTTAATGCATTAATACCGATGGCAGGCGCTGGAAGTCGATTTAAGGACGAAGGATATACAACTCCCAAACCTTTGCTCGATATTTTAGGAAAACCTATGGTGGTGTCTGCTGCTGACGCTTTGCCTAAGGCTGATAATTATACTTTTGTTGTCCGTGATTTTCAAATTAATGAATTTAATATTAATCAACACCTAGAAAATCATTTCTTAAATCCAAATATTATTATACTTGATCACTTAACTGAAGGCCAAGCTGTAACTTGTTTGTCTGCAAAGGAATTTATTAATAATGATGAACAACTCGTTATTGGTGCAAGTGATAACGGCATGATATACGATAGAGAAAAGTTTGATGCTTTAAAATTGAATGCTGATGCAATTGTGTTTACTTTTAGAAATAATCCTGCTGTTATCCCAAAACCTCAAGCTTATGGTTGGATTAAAACAGATGGAACTGATCAAGTAATTGGCGCTAGTGTTAAAGTGCCTATAAGTAATTCTCCTATGAATGATCATGCTATTGTTGGTGCCTTTTGGTTTGCTAAAGGTAAGTATTTTGTAGAAGCTGCTGAAAGAATGATTGATTTAAATAGACGAATTAACAATGAATTTTATGTTGATGAATGTATAAATGATTTAATTGAATTGGAATATAAGGTTAAAGTTTTTGAAATCGATCATTATGTTTGTTGGGGTACTCCTAATGATTATAAATCTTTTAAATATTGGGATGAATGGTTCTCTAAAATTAATAATTGGTAATGAAACTGTCTGTCATTTTGCCGTGTTACAACGAAAAGGATAATCTGAAAGCACTTTTTCAACGGTTAGATTTATTAGTTAACGAAAAACCTGATATTGAAATCGTTTTGGTTAATAATGGCTCAACGGATGGGTCTGATGATGTATTTAAAAACGAACTAGTTCAAAGGAATAATAATGTTTTTAAAGTTCATCATGTTGAAAAAAACATCGGTTATGGTTATGGTATTTTAAGTGGACTAAAGGCTGCTACTGGTGATGTCCTCTCAGTTACTCATGCAGATAGACAAACTGACCCCCTTGATGTTATTAAAGCATTCGAGATTTATACATTAGCCAATGACCAAAATCTCCTCGTTAAAGGGTTTAGAAAAAATAGAAAATTATCTGAAGCTTTGTTTTCTTATGGAATGGGTTTATTAGCTTCTTTAGTTCTTGGCACTCGATTAACCGAAATAAATGCCCAACCTAAATTATTTAGTAAGTCTTTTTTTGAAAAATTTAGTGATAAAGCGCCTTATGATTTTTCACTTGATTTGTTTTTCTTATTTCAAGCTAAGAAGCATGGGACTATTAGAGATTTTCCAGTTTATTTTGCAAAAAGGGTTGCTGGTGTGGCTAAAGGTGGTAGCGGTTCTAGCTTTAAAACTAAATGGAAACTCATAAAAAGAAGTTTCAATTATATATTTGAACTAAAACGTCAACTAAGTTGATTAAATTAAATGAAAATTATTACAAAATATCCATTCGAATTTTTCTTTACACTCGCATTCATTATCTTAGCTTGTGTACTAAATATTCAATTTTTAGATGGCTCAAATATAAACGATAGTATTGGTGGTCACGATGAATATATAGCTGTTAAGGAGGTATATTCTATTCTTCATCCTGCAAGTTTTAAACATTTTTTTATGGCTATTATTAGTGGTAATGCACTCTACTATGGTCGAGTTATGTTTTATTTGGATGCTGTGGTCGCTTGGATTCCAGATATGATTTGGGGTGTTAAGGGTATGGTCTTGGCAATTAGAATGTTCCATTCTGTACTTATTATTTCTTCACTTCTAATTTTAGCTTTTACCTTCTTGGAAAAACCTGTATTACGTTGGTTGTTTCTTGTAGGTTCTTGCTGTCTTTATTATTCATTATATTTTGTAATGATGCCTAAGCCTGAACCTCTTCAATTGCTCTTTATTGCTTGGTTCTTGTTTGAATTTAAAAAATCAAATTGGAATTTTGGAAAACATTTTATTTTAATTGGATTGGCAT
>JADLHV010000172.1 GCA_020848595.1 Bacteroidia bacterium | reverse complement strand
TAAGAGGCTTTATTAATAAATAAAGTGTTAATTAGAAATCAAAAATTAAGGCATCGAAATGGTAATATTGATTCGACTTAGACCTTCTTCGGCAAGTTTTTGTTTAGGGTCGAGCTGCAGAGCCATTTTAAAGTCATTATAAGCGCCGGTGCTGTTATTCGACTTTTCTTTCATTGTTCCTCTAAGCGTGTAAGCTTCGGCGTAATCGGGTGCTAAATCGATAGCTTGGTCGAGATATTCTATGGCTTTTTTGTAATTTTCGAATAAACCATGAATATAAGCTAAATTGTAGCGGCAGAAAATATGAGCTGGGTTAAGTTTAGCTACCGATTCATAGTATTTTACAGCATCTTTATATTTATAATCTTTTTGTAGAAATAAACCTATGGCATATTGCGCTTCATCGCTATACGGATTTATTTTAAGGGCTTTACTAAACAAATCAAGTGCTTTTTTGTCATGCCAATTAGCATAAATATTCCCTAATTGCATAACAGCATCATAATGTTTATCATCATAAATCAATACTTTTTCAAAGAGCTGAATTGCCTTAGTGGTATCACCAATTTCTTTTGAAATAATACCGAGGTAAAAGTAGGGGATAGGATTACTAGGATCTATCTTGTTAATTCGCTGATATAGAGCTTCCGATTGATCATAGCGTTGTTTAGCTAAATAGATTTTTGCTAAATCGGCCATTGCATCTATAAAATCGGGTTTAAGTTGAATGGCTTTTTGAAGATTTTTTTCAGCTAAAGTGGCATCAGCGGTATCACCAGACATCAAATAGCTGCTTTTTTTATAATAATAAAGTGGATTTATTGAATCGAGCTTTAGAGCATAATTGATGTCTAATAAAGCTTGATTAAAATTATCTTCGAAATAAAAAGTGTTGGCTCTCCTGTAATATAATTCAGGGTTTTCCGGACTTTCATTGATTTTTTTACTTATATTACGGATATCTAAGGAGTACAAAGAATCGTTTTCATTGATGTAACGATTATTGTATTTCTTCTTACATGATGGGAGTGGCATCAGTAAAATCAACGACAAAATAGAGAAACAAAGCGTTTTACAGTATAACATATTCTAAAAAAGCGTTAATTTTACCCACAAATTTAATCTTATTTATGCCATTTTATCACAAGGTTGGAAAATTTCCTGAAAAAAGACATATTCAGTTCAGAAAAGAAAATGGGGAACTATACTCCGAGGAATTGGTTAGTACTGAAGGTTTTTCTAGTACTTATTCATTAGTATACCATTGCCATCCTCCAACATTAGTGCGCTCTATTGGAGAGCCTAGAAGTGTTGCACCTAAAGCATTTATCGACAATAATATGCAAAATAGAAGTTTCATGACTTTTAACGTTGAACCTCAAGACGATTTTTTGGAAAGTCGTGTTATTCAGCTTTTTAACAATGATGTCTATATTACTTCGGCTGCACCACGCTTGTCTATGAAAGATTATTTTTACAAGAATGCGGATGCTGATGAAGTGATTTTTGTTCACGAAGGCTCTGGGAAATTAAAAACTTTATATGGTGAAATTGATTTTGAATATGGCGACTATCTTGTAATTCCTAGGGGTGTTATCTATCAATTGGATTTTAATACTACTAATAACCGTTTATTTATAACGGAATCTTTTAGTCCAATTCGTCCTCCAAAGCGTTATCTTAATACTATGGGACAATTTCTCGAACATTCTCCTTTTTGCGAACGCGATATAAAATTGCCAAATAATCTGAAAACATTTGATGAAACAGGTGATTTTAAAGTCATTATCAAGAAAGGTGATGAATTGTTCCCGTATATTTATGCCACTCATCCTTTTGATGCTATTGGTTGGGATGGTTATCATTATCCCTATGGTTTTAGTATTCACAATTATGAACCCATAACAGGTAGAGTTCATATGCCTCCTCCAATTCACCAAACTTTTGAAGGGCATAATTTTGTTATCTGCTCTTTCGTGCCACGCTTATTCGATTATCATCCACAAGCTATTCCTGCGCCTTATAATCATAGTAATGTTGATTCTGATGAAGTACTCTATTATGTCGATGGAGATTTTATGAGCAGAAAACATGTCGAAAAAGGAATGATTACTTTGCATCCTAAGGGTATTCCACATGGTCCTCATCCAGGAACTGTTGAAAAAAGTATTGGAGCAAAGGAAACCAAAGAGTTAGCTGTTATGATTGATCCATTTTATCCTTTAAAGATTACCCAAGCTGCCATGGCTATCGAAGACCCAAGTTATTACAAAAGCTGGGTTGAGTAATAAACGCTTTTAACTCTATTTTTTTTATTCAGGTATTGGCGCTAGAACAAAGCTATTACCTGAATTTTTTTTATATCTGTTAAATTAACGATAAGTTAAATGAAAGTCTATGTTTAAAGCATAGTATTATTTGAAGGCTCATTTTGCTGCCTTTTATTAAGATACCAACTGGTAAAACCAAATAAGAACGCAATTGAAATTAGAATCAACGCAATTTTTCTATCTCTATATTTCCTCACAGTGTAATCTACAAATACTTTATTCCCAGCTTGTAAATGATC
>JADLHV010000171.1 GCA_020848595.1 Bacteroidia bacterium | reverse complement strand
TTTACCTTTATTAGGAATCACATTACATTTATCACTAATAATGATACAAGGCACTGGGTTCATACTATGGGCTGTATTAGGAGAGCCATCGGGATTTCGGGCTTCGTCGGAATTACCGTGATCAGCAATAATTATCAATTGATATTGATGTTCGAGTGCTTTTTTAACTAGGCGTTCGACACAAGCATCTACAGTTTCGGCAGCTTTAATAATAGCCTCCCAAACTCCAGTATGTCCAACCATATCTGTATTAGCAAAATTTAAACAGATAAAATCATAGACTTCAGAATCCAAAGCAGCTTCAATTTTATCGGTTAGAGGCAAAGCACTCATTTCGGGTTGAAGGTCGTAAGTTGGGACTTTAGGAGAAGGCTCCATAATACGCACTTCCCCAGGGAAGACCTCTTCCCTACCCCCAGAAAAGAAGAAAGTGACATGAGGATATTTTTCAGTTTCGGCACTTCGCAATTGTTTCAATCCAGCTTGACTAATTACCTCACCCAAGGTTTCGGTTACATTTTTAGATTCAAAAATTACTTTAACATTTTGGTAAGTACTATCATACTCGGTCATAGTAGCATAATAGAGATTGAGACGATGCATATTAAATTCGTGCATATCCGATTGTGTTAGCACTTGAGTAATTTGTCGGCCTCTATCCGTTCTAAAGTTAAAACATAAAACAGCATCCCCTTCATTAATAGAAGCTAAAGGAATTTGGTTTTCGTCGACAATGACAGAAGGCATTATAAATTCGTCGGTAATATTTTGAGCATAAGCATCATCAATAGCATCGAGAGCAGAATTAAAATATTTACCATTACCATTAACCAAAAGATCGTAAGCCAATTTAACCCTTTCCCAACGTTTATCTCTATCCATAGCATAATAACGACCAATTACCGAAACGATTCGAGCATTTGTTTCAATTATGGCATTTTGCAAGAGAGATAAAAAACCTTTACCACTTTTAGGATCCGTATCACGACCATCAGTAAAAGCGTGAATATTAATTTCTTTAACTCCTTTATCAGTAAAAATTTTACATAGAGCAATCAAATGTTCGATACTACTATGAACACCTCCATCGCTAACTAAACCAATAAGGTGTAGAGGTTTATTATTTTGGATACAGTAATTAGCTAAATCAACAATACCATTAACATCGGCGGCAGAACCATCTTCAAATTTTTTATTAATGAGTGCTAATTGTTGCCAAACGACCCTACCTGCACCAATATTCATATGACCCACTTCACTATTTCCCATTTGCCCCTCAGGCAAACCCACAGCATTTCCAAAAGTTGTGAGCGTAGTATTAGGATAAGAATTAAGTAAATGATTAAAAAATGGCGTATTAGCATTATAAATACCATCCGTAAAATCGTGTTTACCGATACCCCAACCATCGAGGATCATTAAGAAAGCCTTCCTATTTTGCATAGGGCAAAGGTAAAATAAAATTAATGATTGGGTGAAATTCTACATTTAAATCAATAAACAAAAATTGTTAATTAGACTCAAAGTTATAAAACTGATTATAATAAGTATTAAAAAAATGCTATACAGTTCTCAGTATCCTATCCATCTTTTTCCCTTTAGCTAATTCATCGACTAACTTATCTAAATACCTCACTTGCTTTGTGAGAGGATTTTCTATTTCTTCGATACGATAGCCACAAATTACACCCTTAATTAAAACCGCATGTGGATTTAATTTAGCTCTTTGAAAAAACGTTTCAAAATTTACATTTTCCGAGATAAGCGATTGGATTTGACTATCATTAAAGCCCGTTAACCACTCTATTACCTGATGCAATTCGTCTATGGTCCAGCCCTTCCTTTCTACTTTCGTTATGTAATGCGGAAATACGGCTGCAAAGGTCAATTGTGCAATGCGCTTATTATGTTCAATCGTCTCTTTCATTTAAATTAATTTTAAGTCAATAGCGTTATTCCACTCAAATTTGCTTGATTATTTTTCAAGAAAGCAAAAGTAATAGAATCGACTTGACAATTAATAAATTGAACCTTTTTAAATCTTTCATTATACTTAAAAAACGTATTCAAAATAGTTGCATTTTCAAATTTAACATTATAAAAACCACAATGTTCAAAATGACCATTCTCGACTAAACCAGAAAAAGTAAGATGGCTTAAATTCGATTTTAAAAATTTAGTGAACATCCAATTTACATTTTCCAAAGTACAATTTTCGACATTCGATTCTATAAATTCGGTGCCTGAACAATCAGCTTCAGAGAAATCACATTTTTCGATATTAGATTTATAGAATTCAGCGTCAATAAAAGCGCATTTATTAAAAAGATTATTGAGGAGATTAGAAGATTGGATTTTGCTTTCACGGAGATCTGAGCCAGAGAAATCACAGAGCGAAATATTATTTTTCCCTAGGATTAAGCCAGATAAATCAGAATTAAGAAACTTACAATTCTTGATATTAGAAGAGCTGAATTTCTCTTTTATATTTGTCAAACCAGAGAAATCAGCATCCATCCAATTGCCCTGAGACATGTTCCAATTCCAATCAAATTTTTTCTTAGAGTTAGGGTCATTTTCAGGCATTATTTTTTCTAGATTTGGAATACTGCGACTTTCAGTATCTTGCGATTGAGAATGTTCAGAAAAGTAATTAAGATCGACACCCAGAATTCCGGCGAGACGAGTTAAAGTAGAGATATCAGGCATCGACTCCCCACGTTCCCATTTACCAACAGCTTGAGGACTAATTGAAATTTGCAGAGCGAGTTCGGCTTGAGAGAGGTTTATTTTCTTTCTAGCGGCAGAAATTTTATTTCCAATTGATTTTGAATTTACCATACTTTTATATTAAATAAGTGATGCAGCAAAGTTATTTGGTCTACCCACAAGAGAACAAATTTACAACACTACCAATAGTAAAAATCACGCTACTTATAGTTGTATTTTGACAACTAAAAGTAGTAATCTAGAGTTTTACCAATTAACACCTATCAATTTTAGAATCCCAGGTTCAAAATCAAAATTATAGATTTAAAACAAAAGAGGAAAGAAAAAGGCATCAGAAAACACAATCGATTGATTTAAAAGAATAAAAAATTTAAGTAAAATATTATACAGATAGACCATTCAAATAAAAAGTTAAAATTAAATCCAAAATAGATTTCAAACAAAAAGCTACAAAAACGATAACTTCGCCAAATGAATTTAGAATCTATAAGTGCAAGTATTAATTCCATAGTAATAGAAGCCGGCCATTACATTCGAGATCAGCGAAAAAATTTCAGTTACGACAAAGTGAGTGATAAAGGGCTTAATCAATTAGTAAGCTATGTTGATATTGAAACAGAAAAGATGTTAGTTGAAAAGCTTTCAAAACTTTTACCAGAAGCTGGATTTATAACAGAAGAGAACACTTCTGATATTGGACGATTAACATATAATTGGATTATAGACCCTTTAGATGGCACAACAAATTTCATACACAATGTTCCGGTATACAGTGTTAGTGTTGGACTAGCTCATATTCAGGAGATAGTTGCTGGAGCAGTATACGAGATAGGAAGAGATGAATTATTTACAGCATACAAAGGAGGAGGAACATGGATGAACGGCGAAAGAATACAAGTATCGGAAGCGACAGCATTAAAAGATGCATTAATGGCTACAGGCTTTCCCTATTATGACTTTGAGCAAATGGAAGAATATTTAAGCGTACTGAGATATTTGATGCAAGAGACCCATGGGTTGCGCAGAATGGGTTCGGCAGCAGTAGATTTAGCATATGTAGCATGTGGCAGATTTGAAGGATTTTTCGAATATGGGTTAAACTCATGGGATGTAGCTGCAGGGATTTTATTAGTAAAAGAAGCAGGAGGTCGAATAAGTGATTTTAAGGGAAAAGAAGATTATCTATTTGGCCAATCCATTGTAGCAAGTAATGAGCAATTGCATCAAGACATTATGTCCATTATTAACAAGAACTTTAATTAGATCATTATATTTTTTAGTGAACCGAATTAACTAAATACTTGCTTAGGTAGTAAGAATGTTTGAGCAGATTAGTTGAACCTTCTCGTAATATTCTTACCCGTACAATTTTCTGGCAGGATTAAATGAAATTTTAGAATATATTAATAATTACAAATAAAAAATATTAACAAAGCGAGTATTCAGCTTTTTAACCAATTAATGAAATCTTGCTTAGTTAATCCAAGGTTTCTTAATCCATTTTGGATAATAAACTCGGGCATAGGCTCAATATGGGATTGAAAAGTTACAGGTCTTAAGGTAGAAGTACCTGCTCAGATTTCATGGCCACCTTTTCTTCTTTGACACTTTAATCCTTGTTCGGTTAAAAATTTCCTAAACGTTTTGGTTGAAATGTTCTTTAACCCAGACATTTTAACAAAATACTAAAATTCTAAAGTTAAAGATTCAGAAAATGATTTGTAATTTTTAGTGTTAACTATGTCACTATAAAGACTATTATTTGAAATTAAGTCAGTATTCTCAGGTGAAGTGAAATTTTCATGTTTACTAGTACTTTTTAATATTGTCCACCCAAGGCTTAGAAGAACTTTATCTATGGTTTTTTTATTATGA
>JADLHV010000170.1 GCA_020848595.1 Bacteroidia bacterium | reverse complement strand
TATATTAGTTATACGATAGTTTAAATTCAATCAATCTCTTACCTTTATTGCACTCTTGTTCGCGGATTTATTTAAAATTTTAACCAATACCCTTTGAAATTTCCTTGACTAAATTCTATGGCTGGTGTTGGTAGTTTGATACAATTTAATAAGAAAAATACTGTCTTTAGTGTTTTGTTTTTGGTTTTTATCTTCGTTAAATCAAAATCTAAAGCCAAATAATATTGCCGATACCTACTGATATCACTACGGTCTTGGATCTGTTTGTTTTGATCTAACCATATATTATCTTCTCCTCCAACCATGCCATTTGCTCCATATCCTAATGCCAATCCTAATCCTCTAAAGGAACCTTTGTTAAGTGGTGAATAACATGCCCAATATGTTTGAGCATTATAGTCTTTTAATAGACGTTCAGATAAATTTGAACCTAAAGTATTGGGACGAATCGAGGCGTAACTTGAAGTGGTATATGAATATTTTAATTTAATTTTTTGCTCATGCCACAGATATTCTTGTCCAGCACTCATCAAAGTACCTGCTGTATTGGCTACTAAATCGCCGGCACTTGCTCCCCAAGCACTCGATAATCCATCCCAAATCTCAATCGGATTTTGAAAAATACTACCAAATAAAGCCCATTTCCAACGTTTATTTTCTTCTACTCCAGCCCATTTTGCGGCTTCTATGCCTACTAATCCTAAATAATAGGAACTGAATGCATGTCCAAATTTATCCATTTGTAACCACTCATGGTTGTCATTAAAAAAGTGAAATCTACTAGATGAATATCCTTTATACCATAGCTGATAGAGTCCAGCATGAGTTAAAACTGTTCCACTTAATCCTGTCCATAAACATATTTTTTGACGTTTAGGAGAATTTATAGAGGTGTCTGCTTGAGTAAAATATAGGTGTTGCGGTGCTAAATGTGCACGCACTTCAAAAAAGTGAATGGATAAACATATTAAGATTATCCAATGTTTCATTAACCAAGTATGGTGTCTTTGCAGGCATCCAATATCTTGTAGGCCGACTCTGAATTAGAGCTTTCTGCATAAACTCTCAATACAGGCTCAGTGCCACTCGGACGAATCATAACCCATTCTTCGTTACCTAAATGGAATTTATAACCGTCCATATCTTCAACTTTCTCTACTTGATAAGTGCCAAAACTTTTGTATTCACCTAATTTACATGCTTGAATTATAGATTGCTTCTTAGATTCTTCTAAATGCATATCGTATCTTTCTACTGCAAATGCACCAATTAAGGCGTAGGTATCGTCAATCAATTGTTCGATAGTTTTACCTGATTTAGCCATATATTCTAAAATCAATAATCCCATCCAAATACCGTCGCGCTCCGGAATATGACCTTTAACTGCAATGCCTCCACTCTCTTCTGCTCCAATTAAAACGTCATCATTAATCATGTATTCGCAGATGTATTTAAATCCAATCTTAGTTGTAATTGTTTCCAGATTTAAGATTTTGGCGAGTTTATCAATTTTAGATGATACTGAAAAACTTTTTACAATCTTACCATTCAATCCTTTGTCATTATGTAAATACTGCATTAATAGCAATATTAAATGGTGAGAATCAACGAATCTACCGGTGCTATCAAAGAAACCAATTCTGTCGGCATCCCCATCGGTTGCTAATCCGCAGGCTAATTGTGGAGTCTTCGATAATAAACTCGAAAATTCCATTAAGTTTTTCAAAATAGGCTCAGGCGCAGTTCCATTAAATCCAGGATTGTATTCACAATGCATTAATGTCGCTT
Source organism: Bacteroidia bacterium (assembly GCA_020848595.1). Taxonomy (GTDB): domain Bacteria; phylum Bacteroidota; class Bacteroidia; order NS11-12g; family UBA955; genus JABMMZ01. The sequence continues at coordinate 8,682 of JADLHV010000170.1, read as the reverse complement.
CTGGCAATAGTCTTCTAATAACATTTTGACCAGCTCCATACATAGCATCGTAAGCAAATTGACTTGCGTATGATTTCAATTTAGGCACATCAAATTTTTGATCTATATGTTGCATATAAATCTCTTCGAAATCAGCATATTCGATTTTACCAGATGAAATGAAATTCTCTAAAGAATCTAACTCTGGTCTATCTGAATAATTAATCAGTTTTTCAACTTTATCTATTTCCGCTGGAATAACAGGACCCCCATAATGAGCCTTTATTTTAAAGCCATTATACGATGGTGGATTGTGAGATGCTGTAATAATGATTCCTGCATAGGTATTCAATTTTGTATTAGCTAGTGAAATCATAGGTGTACTACAAAATCCTTCGCTTAAAAATACTTTAATACCATGTGAAGCTAAAACTCTAGCGGTGTTTTCTGCAAATAATTGACCACCAAATCGACAGTCATAACCTACAGTACAACTTCTATTGTCTGTGTTTGCCTTTAACCAAAGAGCTGTTGCATGTGCTACTCTTTGAACGTTTTCTACTGTGTAGTTGTCGGCGATAATTTCGCGCCATCCGTCTGTTCCGAATTTAATTGTGTACATTCTTAGTTTCTTGAATATTTTACGTAGTTACTTACTTGGGTCCATTTATACTCTTTTAGAGCTTTCAAATATAAGCTCGATTCTGTATATGCTATTAAGTCTTTATTAATTTTATATAAACTGTATTGAAAACTTTTTTCTTGCAATATGTCTTCCATTGTTTTAAAATTGATCAATATTTGCCATTTGGCCAATTCTTCAAATGTTATAGTATTTAGTGGTCTGTTGTTGGCAAATATCCTTATTTGAAATGGACGATAAACGATTAAGGACCCTTTTTTCTCCCAAATTTCGGTGATTTCAATCCGCGTTACGGTTACTTGTGTAACGGGTTTTTTGTAATCAAAATACTTGTCTCCCCCTAAATTAAATAAGACTTCTTTATTGTCATTTAAGTATTTTTCAATAGAGTGCATGCAATCTGTTCCTGGGTCATTGATTTCTGCCAAATTCTTTTCTATAACATAGGTTACCAGCTTGGTTTGTGGAATAATATAGAGCCCCTGAACCTTTTTCTTAGAGTAAAAGGCATCTTTTTTAATTGAAAAGGATGCACTTGGATTGACAGAGAAATCTTTATTCCCAAATTGTAAAACATTGAAATAATAACGTCGACTAAAAAGTGCATTGATATAAGTAAGTTGAGCAGGTCCATTGACATTGCATGGAATAAACTCTCGACCTAAAACGGGTAATGCTTCTTTTAAATCGATATAACCAAACGAAATCTTCCCCTTACTTGATTCAGAAAGAAACGAAATGCCTATTATGACAAATTCGGTCTTTCTACGGCTGCTTGTCCAAAGCTCATTTAAAAATAAATTTTGCGTTGAAGCAAATGAAACTTGGTTATTGGATTCGATATTTTTAAGCGCTTCTGGCGATATGGCAATATTCTTCTTTGGCGAATCCCATAAAATAATCCTACCATCTAATATAGATTTGTAAACTAATTTTGGTAAATGTTCTACGAGATTAAATCCAAATGTATCTTCTTGCTCACCGAGTGGCAAATGTGTTAAAACTGGAACTTCCGTATAGATTTTACCAGCCTGCGCGACCACAGGCATTAGTAATAGAATCAGGATATGAAGTATTCGACTATACAAATGCGTTTTCGCCCGTTATTTCCATACCTAAAATAAGCAAATGCACATCATGAGTGCCTTCGTAAGTTATAACACTTTCGAGGTTCATACTATGTCTCATGATTGGATATTCGCCAGTAATTCCCATTGCACCGTGTATTTGACGAGCTTCTCTTGCTATTTCTATAGCAATTTCTACATTGTTTCTCTTGGCTAAACTAATTTGAGCTGGAGTGGCTTTACCATCATTCATTAAATTGCCAAGGCGCCAACAAACTAATTGAGCTTTGGTAATTTCGGTAAGCATTTCAGACAATTTCTTTTGTTGCAATTGAAATCCGCCAATAGGTTTACCAAATTGCACTCTTTGTTTTGAATATCTGACTGAAGAATCATAACAATCCATAGCGGCACCAACAGCTCCCCAGCTAATACCATATCGTGCTGAGTTTAAACAAGTCAATGGACCTTTTAATCCCTCTACGCCAGGTAATAAGTTTTCTTTAGGAACTTTAACATTATCAAAAACTAATTCTCCAGTAGCACTAGCTCTTAAACTCCATTTATTGTGCGTTTCGGGAGTAGTAAAGCCTTCGTAACCTCTTTCAACTATCAATCCTTTTACTTTACCTTCTTCATTTTTAGCCCAAACCACAGCGATATCTGCAAAAGGAGCATTAGAGATCCACATTTTTGCGCCATTAAGTAAATAATGATCGCCCATGTCTTTAAAATTGGTAACCATGCCACCAGGATTCGATCCATGATCAGGTTCGGTTAATCCAAAACAACCCATTAATTCGCCTTTTGCTAACTTCGGTAAATATTTATGTTTTTGTTCTTCACTTCCAAATTTATAAATTGGATACATCACAAGAGAGCCTTGCACTGAAGCAGTAGAACGTATACCACTATCACATCTTTCTAATTCTTGCATAATCAATCCATAAGTAATGTAATCCATGCCTCCACAGCCGTATTCAGCCGGCAATTGAGGACCAAATGCACCGATTTCACCTAAACCTCTAATAATATGATGTGGAAATTCTGCTTTTTGAGCACATTCTTCAATAATTGGCGATAATTCTCGCTTAACCCAATCACGTACAGAATTGCGTATTAATATATGTTCTTCTGTAAGTAAATCGTCAATCTGATAGAAATCAGGTTGCGTGTATCTGTCTTTTCCTTGGTTCTGTTCTTTTAGCGTCTGGTAATTAATAGCCGACATATTGTATAATAATTTTTGCAAAAATAATTATTTTAGTTTGATTGCAGCATCATATTGAGGAAAATGGAACAAATATTAAAAGGACGTATAGGCGTCGATGATTTAAGATTGTTTGCTCGTAAGGGTATGCATGCCACTGAAATGAACATTGAAAATGAGTTTTTTTTAAGCGCTCACGTCGATTACAATGTCGCCGATCTCAAGCCAGGCGCTTATTTAGATTATGCTAAATTGGTTCTAATTTTAAAAGAATGTTTCCTCTCAGAATCTAATTTACTTGAGAAAATTGCCTCCGAAATTCTCGATAAAATTAAAAATGAATGGCCTTTAGCTACAGGTGCTTGGGTGAGGATAAGGAAATCAAATCCGCATTTTCAAGATAATTTAGGCGCTGTAGTGGTCGAATTGTCTTGGTAATTTCCTTTTATTTCTGTTTTTTTTTCACTGCATTTATTTTAGTTTTGCGCCACAGATGAGGTCTTTCTTCTCTTTGGCTTTAATTCTAATCTTAATGTTGCAATCTTTGCATCAACTAGGAATTATTGCTTACTATAATCTCAATAAGACCGAAATTTCAGATTTGTATTGTATCAATAAGGATAAACCAGATTCATGTTGTAAAGGTCAATGTTATTTGTCTAAACAACTCAATCAATCTCAATCCGAATTGCCAGCCCGACCTGCCTTTGAAGAAAGAGATATCCCTTTTTTCGTTTTGCCGAATATTCTTAGTACTAAAGTATTTCAAGCATATTGCTCTGTTCCTCTAAGTGCTATAACAGCTCTTATTTTGCCTGGGTATGAAAATTCTACTTTTCATCCACCAGACTATTTAGTTTAGTCGCTTGTTTTCTTTTTCCAATACTTTAAGTGTTGGTCATTTTTATTAATGCCCTTAAGGCTAAACACAATTTTATATTTTTATGCAACGAATTATCTTGATGTGTGTCCTATTGATATACACATCGAAAATGAATGCTTGTGATATTTGTGGTTGTTCGGTAATGAGTGGAAATCCTGGAATCCTTCCAAATTTTCAATCGCATTTTATCGGTTACAAACACAGTTTCAGAAGCTTTAACAATACACACCCGCCTTCTATTATTAATCCAGAAGGTACTAAAAGTTATAATCAATACAGAACCCATGAGCTCTGGGGTAGATGGTATCCTATAAAACGAATCCAAGTTTTTGCAAGCTTGCCTTTTAATGATTTTGTCTTAAACGAAGATGGTCAAAGTCGCATGGTGAGTGGATTTGGAGATGCTTCTTTATTGTTTAATTATATGGTCTTTAATACCAGCGATTCTAATAGAAAGTTTAAACATGTCTTTATTTCTGGTTTGGGCGCAAAATTTAATACCGGTAAATTCAATTCGAATGAAATTGCCGCTTTTCAAATTGGCTCGGGAACTACCGATTTTCAAGCTTATCTATCCTATACAGCTAAATTGAAAAATTTTGGTGCTCTTTCCGAAATATCTGCTAAACACATGGGCATAAATCCAAATCATTATAATTTTGGAGATAAACTGTTTATCTCAGAAAAGCTGTTCTATTGGAAGGATTTTAATAAATTAAGTCTACTCCCTCATCTCGGATTTCTCTATGAGCACTCGGGAGTAGATAAATTAAATTCTGTTATTCAAGATTATACAGGTGGATCCACCACTTTTCTGGGTGTGGGGATGGATGCCTATGTCTCTAATTTTAGTATAGGGTTTAATGTCTATAATCCTATTCAACAATCAGTCGGGGAGGGACTAATAAAGGAGTCTGCTCGATTGCAAATAAATTTCCTTTATCTATTTAATAAAAAAAATAAATGTCAATAAATAAATTATTTAAATCAAAAATTATCATGAAAAAAATAACATTAAAAACTAGTTTTAAACTCATCTTATTAAGTTCACTAATCTTTACGGCGTGCAAAAAAGAAGATGATGATCACGACCACGATCATTCAACTACTGATACATCAAAGCCCACTATCACAATGTCTTCACCAACTAACATGAAAATGTATAATAATGGAGATACGGTTAAAATTATTGGCTTAGTCGAAGATGCTAGTTTGCATGAATTAGTAGTTAAAATTATTAAGGATTCTGATGGTTCTGTTTTGTTTCAAGCCACTCCAACTGTACATGATTTAACAAGTTATTCTATTAATCAATCATGGAAAAGTCAAGTTTCTGATCACACAAATGCTACTGTGGTTATTTTGGCAGAAGATCATTCGGCTAATGTCGCTTCCGATTCTTTGCATATACATATTATGCCTTAATTGATATCAATTTATATAAGGAGCTCGACAATTGTCGGGCTTTTTTTATGCTTAAATCATCTATATTTATTTGAGCATTTTTATTAAACACTAATAGATTAGAATTTTAATTTCAATCCTTTTTGATAAATTTGCAAAGTGAAGAAAATAGAAAAATTCGAACTCCTTATTGAAGGTGAAAAAAATGTAAATATGACAGCAGATTTAACCCTGCCAGTTTCTAAAACACCTGTTCCTGTGGTGGTTTTTTGTCATGGTTTTAAAGGTTTTAAAGATTGGGGACATTTCAATTGGGTTGCTAATTCTTTTGCCGAAAATGGTTTGGCTTTTCTTAAATTTAATTTTTCTCATAATGGCATTAAAAGCGATAATTTATTAGAACTTTCTGATATGGAGGCCTTTGGGAATAATAATTATAGCATTGAACTAAATGATCTAGATATAGTTATAAGTTTTATTGATAAGAATAGCGAAAAATATAATATTAACCCACGCGAAATTTATCTAGTAGGGCACAGTCGGGGTGGAGGTATAGCTTTACTTAAAGGTTGTGAAGATAAAAGGGTAAAAAGAATGACTCTATGGGCTTCATTGTCTGAATTTGATTCGTTTTTTAGACCAAAAACGATAGAGACATGGAATGCAATTGGTGTTGTTTATGCCGAAAATAAAAGAACAGGTCAGCAATTACCTTTGAAAAAACAATTCTATGATGATTATCTGGCTAATAAATCAAAGTTGGATATTAAAAAAGCTGCTAAATTACTCGATAAGCCTTTATTAATTATTCATGGAGAGAAAGACGAAAGTGTTGATATTTCTCATGCCGAAAATCTTTATAATATTGTTCAACATTCTATTCTAATTAAAGTTGAGGATGGCGATCATACTTTTGGTGCAAAACATCCTTTTGATGAGGCAAATGACGTTACACCTATGTTAGAGGAATTGGTAGAAAATACTGTGGAGTTTTTTCTAGATTAAACTATTTCAAGTTTGAATTAAATCTACTCAAACTTGTTTTAAAAAGATTTATAAACCTACTATATCAAAAGCAATATGTCCATTGCCAGTTGTCGACCATAATCTGACCCAAATAGGCAATAAACTTTCTAATCCTCTTGCGCCTTTAATATCACCTAGATCAATAATTTTAGTCCAACCAAATTCATTCAGAATACTTGCAATTTCCTTTTTAGCCTCATCGTCATTGCCACAAATAAACATACTAGCGGAGCCTCCGCAAAGAGTAGCATCTGCCATAACTTCACAATTGACCATATTTAATGATTTAACCACTTTGCTTTCTGGTAATTTGTCTTGAATGGCTTCTCCTAGTGAGTAGGTATTTGACCATTGAGGATATAAACTTGGTGGCATACCATTCGAAAAGTCTAATGGATTACTTAGGTCGAGGATGATTTTGTTTTTCAGTTTGTTAATTCCAGCCAATTCAAATACTTCTAAAGTGATGGCTCCCTTAGTACAATTAATGATGATATTTGAGAATTCAGCAGCATCTTCAAAATTGCCATATAAAGCATTTTGACCATTTTTGTCGGCCCATTCCATGGCTTTTTCGTTGTCTTTTGTTCTACTGCCCATCATCACACGATGTCCTAGTTGAACGAGCTTGGTGCCTAATGTGCGACCAACTGCTCCGGTTCCAAAAATTGAAATGTTTTTCATTTTATTTAATGTTTTGATTAAGTTTCTTTTCTATTTTATATAGCAGCTCAAATTGCTGTGCTTGCGTTTCAAATAATGCCTTTATTTGTTCTTCGATGAGCATATCCATCTTTTGATGTAAACTTCTAATTTGCATTTCTGCTTTGAGGTTTATTAAATAATCGTTTTCACTTCTTTTGCGGTCTTTTTCTTCTTGTCTATTCTGACTCATCATAATGATAGGAGCTTGAATTGCCGCAATACAAGACAGTATTAGATTCAGTAAAATAAAGGGGAATGGATCGAATCTTAAACTTGATGATAAGGCTACAACATTGAATATAATCCAAATCATCATGACCATTAAAAACAGGATGATAAAGCGCCAACTTCCCCCAAATCGAGCCACCTTATCCGATATTTTTTGACCCCTACTAAGCTCTTCAGAAGGCGGATTCAATAGATTTTGCATGACAAGTTCCTCTTCCTTTATAGAATCCTCTACAATTTTGTGGAGTTTTTGTATCCTTGCATTTTCGGTTTGCAAGATGTTTTTAAACTCTTTGTTTTTTATGGATGTTTGTGACATGTCTTTTATTCATCTATTGCTAGACAAATGTAGACAATCACTTGGAAATTAATATTAACTAATTAAGTCTTTTATCGAATTAATGTTATAGTACCTTGAACCTTATTGATAGTATTGGTATCGGATTTTAAAGTATAATTAAATAAATAGTAATAAGTGCCCGATGGACAATCTTCTCCGGTATTGTTAACGCGTCCATTCCAGTTTATGTTTTCTGAGTTATCAGCATCTTTATGGCCCTCATAAACTAAAACGCCCCAACGGTTATAGATATATAAATCATATGTCGATTCGCCATCTATTATAATATCAAATTGGTCGTTCTTACCATCTACTTTTCCTGGAGTAAAGACATTGCCAATCAAAAATCCTGAAATATAATCGCTAACAACTTCTTTACAAATTGTATCGGCGCATCCAAATGGAATTGTAGCAATTAAACACACATTATAAGTACCGGTATCATTTCCATAATTATAACTTGGATCCTGTTCGTTTGAACCTGAAGAACCAGATTGGCCAAAATCCCAATTATATTTTGAATTAATTGGATTAGATTTATTCTTGAAAATAAATAATGGCGGTTTTGAGCTAGGATCTATATCAAAATCTGCATTTACTCCCATAACAACAATAGTTTTTTGAGAACTATCTCGACAATAATCTTGAATTGGGTCATCGTAATATGGATTTAATTGAATTGTATATTGACCTGCATTTTGAAAGCGATGAATCACTTTAGATGGTGAGCTCAATGTATCGATAAATGAAGTGTCTCCTAATTGCCAATATTCGCGTTGGTAACCAGAATCACTTAAGCTTGTAAACAAAACTTCTGTACCAATACATACTGTATCCAGTGCATTAATCCCTGTTTTTACAAATGGTAACACTAATACAGTTCTATGTGTGTCCTTTTGGAAAACTTTGTCAGGGAAAGTGTTAAAACAATATTCAAATCTATTCGTAAACGGATTAAATATAGTGTCTATGCCGACTAAGCTGATATAATAACGTCCTGGTTTGGTATAATTAAAATTTACAGTTTGCTTATCTGATACTTGTAATGTCGAATTTGCTGAATCGCCAAAACTCCATACGTATTGCTTGCAATTCCTTGATAAATTAACAAATTCTGCATTTAATGAATTACACCCTATGGTATCTTTTATGTTAAAATAGGGTTTTGGACCTACAACAGTTATGTCGAAATAAACT
>JADLHV010000169.1 GCA_020848595.1 Bacteroidia bacterium | reverse complement strand
TGATTACCGCCATTTTAATGTTAAAACTGTGATTGGTCCTGATGATTTTGCTACTATGTACGAAGTTATTACTCGACGATATTCGCGCATGCTCAACGAAAATACACCTCTGCCTGATTTAATCGTTGTAGACGGTGGTAAAGGTCAATTGTCGTCTTCCGTAAATGCTCTTAAAGAACTCGGTATTTATGGTAAAGTGCCTATTATCGGAATTGCTAAACGTCTCGAAGAATTATATTATCCTAATGATCCTCTACCACTTTATCTTGATAAAAAATCTGAAACACTTAAAGTGATTCAACAAATGCGCGATGAAGCTCATCGTTTTGGAATTACACACCACCGAAATAGACGCAGTAAAGGTTTTGCAATTACTACTCTAACCGAAATCGATGGGGTAGGAGATAAAACGGCTGACCTATTGCTTAAACATTTTAAATCTGTTAAGAAAATAAAAGAAGCTTCTAAAGAGGCGCTTCAAGAAATTGTTGGTCCTAAATTGGCTGAAAGCTTATTCTCTAATTTTAATGATTAAAACTCAAATTGTTTTTGATGATTTATTATTGATTAAGCGTAAAATTTATGCCTTGTCTAAGTTATTTGATGTCTTTCAAATTTGTGATTCGAATAATTATGCAACAGCTCTTAATATCGGTCAGTATGAACTAATCGCCGGTTTTGGAAATATTAAATCTCTTTCTAATAACTTGATTGATTTAACCAATGAACTGGAATCAATGCCTCTTTGGAAATTTGGTTTAATTAAATACCCTCAAAATGCATCTAATTTATTTGGAGATACTGAGTTCTTTATTCCTCAATGGGTATTTATCATTCAGAAAGATTCTAATGTGCTAGAAATTATTGCCCAAAATTCTGATCAACTTGAACTGAATACATTTATAGAAAGTTTTAAATTGTTAAAGGGCGATTTTAATCCACCGCAATGTTTTCCTGATTTTAAATTTTCATCTAAAACCAATCGTGAAAAGTATATTCAAACTGTCGAACAAATTAGAGAAGATATTCGCCATGGCAAGTATTATGAAATGAATTATTGTATCGAATTTTCATCTTTTTGGTCAGGAAATAACCTTTTACCTTATATGTGGAAGTTAAATGAACGCACTGCCGCTCCTTTTTCTCTGTATGCGCGATTAAATGATGATGAAATTCTTTGCAGTAGTCCTGAACGATTCGTATGGAAAAATCAAAATAAACTAGTTTCTCAACCTATTAAAGGGACTAATAAACTTCTTAATGGGGCTCTTAATGATATTCAAATGCAAGATTTGAAATCGAATGAAAAAGAAAGAGCCGAAAATGTAATGATTGTCGATTTGGTTAGAAACGACCTCGCTCGTGTTTGTCAAGCTGGCTCTATTCGCGTCGATGAGTTATTTGGAACTTATCCTTTCAAAACACTCAATCATATGATTTCAACTGTTAGTGGAACTCTAGAACCGCAATCTCATCTTATAGATATTTTGTCGAGTTTGTTTCCTATGGGTAGTATGACTGGCGCACCAAAGCTAGAAGTAATGCGTCATATTCAAAAATATGAAGATACGAATAGAGATATTTATAGTGGATGCATGGGTTTTGTTGATCCAAATGGAGATTTCGATTTCAACGTTATGATTCGGAGTCTTGTCTACAATAAAACCAATAAGTCTATCAGCTATAAAGTGGGCAGTGCTATCACTTTTGATTCTGTCGCTGAATTAGAGTATGAAGAATGTCTATTAAAAGGTCATCGTCTCGAAGATTTATTTAATATCTAATTAAGTTACAGAATTAGATACTTTTGCTTGATTCAAAATTATTTACCTTTTCTCGTTTTAGGTTTAAACTCATCCGATTCTTTAATCAGCTTATGCCAATCATTTTGTGTTTCGTCGGCTGTAAAACTAATGGTCTCACTATAGCTTTCTCTATCTATTTTTAATACTTCTATAGGCGAGCCAATATAATCTTCTATGGCACTTAAAAGTATCTTTTCTTCTTTAGCACAAAATGAAATGGCTTGACCTTTTTTTCCACCTCTACCTGTTCTGCCAACTCTATGGACATAATTTTCAGGCACATCAGGAATATCATAATTAACTACATAATCAACTCCTGTTATATCAATCCCTCTTGCACTTACATCTGTGGCAATGAGCAATCTGTTTTTGCCGCTTTTAAACTCGTTTAAGACGCTGGTTCTATCCGCTTGTTCTTTATCTCCGTGGATGGTGGCAGATTCAACACCAGCTCTTTCAAGTGCATTTTTAACTCTTTCTGCGCGCACTTTTGTTCGCACAAAAATTAGGATTCTAGATTCTAAGTATTCGTTAACTAATCGCTCTAAGAAAAAGCGTTTATCGTCCATCTCAATAAAGGCAACTTGATGATGAATATTTTTATTGACTGGATTCTCAGGTGAAATCTGAATTCTAATGGCATTTTGAACGATATCATAAGCGAGTTTCTTAATTTTATCATTAATAGTTGCCGAAAAAAACAAGGTTTGACGTTCTCTTGGAATATGTCTTAGGATATCTTTTATGTCTTTAAAAAAACCTAGATCGAGCATGTGGTCTGCTTCATCAACAACCAATATTTCGAGATTATCTAATTGCACGTGCCCTTGATGTATTAAATCAAAAAGTCGCCCTGGTGTACTAACAACAATATCGGCGCCTTTCACTAATCCTTCTATTTGTGGATCTTGACTAACTCCACCATGCAAATTAACAATTTTAACGCGAGTGCCTTTACCGATACTTTCAAATACTTCTGTAATCTGAATTGAAAGTTCTCGAGTAGGTTCCATTACAAGACATCTTGTTTTTCTTACATTTTGATGTTTATTGCTTTTTGCAATATAGTCAAGAACAGGTATTACAAAGGCTGCGGTTTTTCCTGTTCCGGTTTGAGCGATTGCTAATACATCTTCGCCTTTCATAATTGGCTTAATAGCCTTGTATTGTATATCCGTTGGGCGAATAAAGTTAAGGGCTTTGAGGTTTTCCTTTATACTTGGATGAAAGTCGTATTGATCAAATCGCATGTTATGAAATAAAAAAAGCCTTTCTTTCGAAAGGCTTTCTATCGGTTTTAATGTTTATTTTCTTCTGCCTTTGCCGATACCACTTGATGGTAAAGACTTGTTGCGTTTTTTGCTGTTTCCGATAGGAGAACCAACTCTTATCATAGCGCAGCGGAATCCGATGGTTGAGGTTGAAAGATTTTCATCTAACCATCTACGAGTACCTGGACTCATCCAATATGCTCTATCATTCCAAGAACCTCCTTTAAATACACGAGCTTTATCATTGACTAAGGTAGTGATACCATATTCGTATTGTTGCTCATCATTGTTATAGGTTGTTTGGTCTTTATATCCAATATTATCAGATGTCTTGTAATTTCTTCTATTAACATTATCGGCATCTTTTACTGGCTCAAAATATAGACGACCTAAAGAATCTTTATCTGGAATTTCGCCATATTCATCAAGAGTCATTTGAGTGTAAACGTTA
>JADLHV010000168.1 GCA_020848595.1 Bacteroidia bacterium | reverse complement strand
TGCCAATCATTCGTGATGTTGTTGTTATGGAAGATGCTTATGCAAAATCAATGATCATTGTCTCTGAAGGTAAAAAATATGGCTATATTAACTTGCCTTCTTTCTATGTCGATATGAATGATAGAAATGGAAGAAATTGTGCTAAAGATATTGAAGAGGAATTACTTAAATTAAGTTATGATTCTGTAGCTGGAATTATTCTCGATCTGCGCAATAATGGTGGCGGTTCGCTAGGAGATGTCGTTAAAATAGGTGGTCTGTTTATAAACCGTGGACCTATGTCGCTTGTTAAGCAAAGAGGGTATGATCCTGAAGTGTTAGGTGATAATGATGGTCGCACTAGATGGGATGGCCCATTGACCATTATGGTTAATGAACAAAGCGCATCTGCTTCCGAAATTTTAGCAGCAGCTATGCAAGATTATGGTAGAGCTGTAATTGTTGGAACTCCTACTTATGGAAAAGGAACGGTTCAAAGATTTGTTGAATTAGATGAAGAGTCTTCTTCTCCTAATGCTCAACAAGAAATGGGTGCATTGAAAGTTACTATCCAAAAATTCTATCGCATTAATGGTGCTACTACTCAATTAATAGGTGTAACCCCTGATGTTATTATTCCGGATAGATACAGATACCTAGAATTTGGTGAAAAGGAAAATGAATTCGCTTTAGGTGCTGATAAAATTAAAAAAGCTAAGTATTCTATGACAGAAATTTGGACACCTAAAATTAAGGAAGCTGTCGCTAAATCTAAAGGTAGAATCGCCGCTAATTTATATTTTCAAGAAATCGAATCGCTTGCTAAGAAAATTGAAACAATTAGTGAAAAAACTAAGTATACTCTAAATTATCAAGAATTTAAAGAAGAGATGCTTAAAAATGAAGTCGAAAATAAAAAATTCGAAGAGCTAATGAAAGGTGTTAATGCTATGTCTATTATTAATTGCAGTGATGATAATGATTCTATTGGAGACGACGCATCTAAAAAGAAAATTAAAGATGAGTGGAATAAATCTTTCGAAAAGGATATTTATATTCAAGAAGCTGTCAATATCTTAAAGGATTTGATGTGATTAACGAAATTATAGAACCTTGGAGCGATTATGAATTAATCGATAGCGGATTTGGTGAAAAGTTAGAGCGTTTTGGTCAGTTTATTTTAATCCGACCTGAACCTCAAGCTTTATGGCCTCGCTTTAAATCTGAAAAGGAATGGGAAACTATTGCTCATGGTCGTTTTGTAAGAGATAATTCTAAAAAGAGTCATCGTGATGCTCAAAATGAAAACGGTGGATGGAATTTCTTTAAAAAAGTGCCTCCATTTTGGCTAATTGAGTATCAACCTCTAGGTTTGAAACTCAAATTGTCCTGTACTTCTTTTGGACATCTTGGGATTTTTGTTGAACAGGTTTCGAATTGGCATTTTATTGATGAACAAGTAAAACGTATTGGGAATAAACCAAAAGTTTTAAATCTGTTTGCTTATACTGGTGCATCAAGTGTTGTTGCAGCTCTTGCAGGTGCCGATGTAACGCATCTGGATGCTGTTCGAAATGTTGTCACTTGGGCAAATGAAAATAAACAACTATCTAAAGCACCCGAAATTCGTTGGTTGGTTGAAGATGCTCTAAAATTTATTCGAAGACAAGCTAAAAAAGGTCAATTATATCAAGGGATAATTTTAGACCCTCCTGCTTATGGAAGAGGTCCTGATGGTGAGAAATGGATTCTTGAAGATCAAATTAATGAATTGGTTGAATTGAGTGCTCAGATTTTAGACCCAACTAATCATTTTGCCTTACTCAATTTATATAGTATGGGTTTAAGTGGTACGATTGGCGTTAATCTTTTTAAATCTCATGGGCTCGATAATGCTTCTTGGGGCGAATGTCTTGTGCCTTCTAAAACTGGACTTAATTTACCTTTATGCACTTGGGTGAGAGCATGTAAATGATTGTTGTCAAATATTTAGATGACCTGGGTCAGCATTTTTGTCAATGAATTGAGCCATTTTTGAAGTACAATTTTAATCCCATAGTTATGAAAGAATCAATCGCTCAACAACACATTATTTGTGAAGACTGGAACAGAGAACTTCGCTTTTTTAAAGACGATATCGCAATTTTGAGAAAAAGACTTGATGAAGTTGCAGCTAAAAATACATCAATGGATATTATGAAAGAAGTGGAACATTTTGAAAATAAATTCAAAATATTGGATATTCATATGGATGAATTACTTCATGATGTTCAAATGAAAATGGATAATCTCAACTCGCAAGCTGCAGCTCAAGTAAAGTACATTAATGTTAAAATGAATGATGCCGAAATGCGTCTTGATGACTTAATGCATACAACTTCTAAAGATTTTCAAGAAACTAAAAATAACTATTATAAGTTCTTGTCGAAAGTGATGTAATCGTTTAAAAGAAATTATAAAACTGGTTGAAGTCAAAAATCAACCAGTTTTTTTATATAATTGCTTTTCTAATTCGAATAAGTTTTTCAAGTAATGGCTCTAATAAATCTATTTGAAGCATGTTGGCGCCATCACTTAATGCCTCAGAAGGTCTCGGATGTGTCTCAATAAATAATCCATCTGCACCTGTCGCTATTGCAGCTTTTGAAATTGTTTATATCAT
>JADLHV010000167.1 GCA_020848595.1 Bacteroidia bacterium | reverse complement strand
TTTGATGAACAGATTTCGCTATCGCTCATCCGTCACAAATCGCAGCCGTTAGTCATAACCATTGAAGAAAAATGAAGATAAAAACGATATTATATTTCATCTTAATTTGTAATTTATCTCTCAAAGGGCAAGAAAAAGTAATGAAAATAGAAAACGAAATAGTTATTAAACTTGAGGAACTTGAATATTTCAAATTTTTAAATGAATCTGATAAAGTACCATTCTCACAATACCTAGCTGAAAATATAAAAAACGGATGGCTGGATATGCCAAGCCAAGTTTATATAGACTTAATGAATAAAATTCCAATCCAAAGGAATCTACCAGAATCCATTGACAGAAGAAGTTCAATAGTTGACGGTGAATATTTATTTAGAGGAGGCTTGGTAACTGTTCTTGAGAAGTTTAAACCGATATTTGAAGCAAGATTACTTAAATTTGAAATTTCACAAAATGAAGAAAAGTATTCAGGGACTAAGAATAACCACCTTGAACATAGAATATCAATCAATAATAGAGAGTATTTAGTATTTAACGAAAAAATGGAAAGAGGTAATTCAGAAATGAAGTATTTGAAATCATTGATAAGAATAATTAACGAAGAATTGACTAAACAGGAATATTCGCAAGAGCAATTCTACGTATTAACTTCAATGGAAACACTTTATTACTTATTGATAGACATTAAGACAAAAAATTATATTGATAGTTTAGAACAAAAGGTTAAAAGTAGAATAATTGATTTAACGAAATATTAAAAAGTGCATGACTAACCTTGCATATGAGATCAGACTTGCTATCGCTGCGTCCGCTTCATATGCTTGACGTTGTCTGACAGAGAAGAAGAAAATCGATCGTAAAATCTTCTGATCTCAAGTCAACGGGAGTCAATTAACCCAGAAACTCCTAAATGAAGTATGGGCTTTAAAAATTTATTGAATATGAGTAAATCAAAAGAAAGAAATTAGAAAGTAAAATTTATTGTAAACAACAAAAATTTAAATTTATGAAAATCAATTTATTGATCATTGCATTGACATTTGTTAGTAGTATGTCCTTCGGACAATCAACTACTACATCGAATGCCAAAGACACAAAATGGGAAGTTGGTCTTGACATACTACCAATTATCAAAGATACGTCATATCACATGAAAGAATCGATACTTATCAAGCGAAAGCTAAATGAGAATCTAAAACTTCGTGGTCGATTTGGGATTTATTTTGATGATGTGAAGAATGAAGAAACACATGAGCCAAAAACAGACACAATTTTTGGACATCGACCAAGAATATATACAAGTATCGGCTTTGAAAAGAAGATATTTGAATCTAAAAATGTCTATGTTAATTCTGGGGTTGATGGTTTTTTATTCTATAACAGAAATAAGATAAGACAACATCATAAAACTGTTTCAGCCATTCCAATGATAGATACAGAACGATTTATAGATGATATAGAAGTAAAAACAGGAATAAACGCATTCGTAAATGCAGAATTTTTGATTTCAAATCATTTTGCTATCAACATTGAATCTTTCTGGCAATTTGCATACAGAAGACAGCGTTTTTTTGACGAGGAATACCAATTAGGTCAATTGGCAATTCCAGGTGGTCGAACTATTAATCGTTTTGTAACCCAATTACAACCGATATCATCCATTAATTTAATTTACAAATTTTAAAATCATTTTATCATGAAAAATATAATTTCAATATTACTTATGTCGCTATTTATGCTTACTAATGTAAGTTCTCAAATAGCATTGTCACCAAATCCACAACAATTTGGTATTTGTCCAAACATTAACAAAACATTTACAATTACAGGAATTCCTTCTAATTGTAGTGGGTGGACCATTTCTAAAGATGACGGTGTCACAAATTCAATTACAACTTCTGGTAATACTTTTACAGTAAATGCTGCAAATATTCCACAAAATATTGTTGTAAAATTCAATCCAGGGACAGATACAGATTGTGGATCTGCTAAAACTTTTACTATCCCCGTGATTTCTGTTTCGACTAAAACACCAACAATTACTGGTTGTCCATCAGGTGGATTGGTAGCAGGGATAGCTACAACAGTAACACTAAACGCTGAATTGTTGTATCAATTTAAAGGGACATCTGATCCTACCGAAGTAACATCATATGCATGGAGTATTATATCTGGTGGCACAGGCTGGACAATGACAACAACAAATGCGCCAAGCGTAATTCGTAAAACAGCCACTTTAGTAACTAATAATTGTTCGGGTGCAACGATTAGGGTAATCGCAACTGATTTATGCGGCAATGTTACTTTTCCATCGATTCGCTCATCCATACTACAAAAAGAAGCTTCCAATTACTATTTTCAGTAGTATATTTTGTAAGCCATCCGAAATGTGTAAGTTGCCATCTATTTGAAAATATTGAATAAAAAATAATTTGCAATTTTTCAAAATCATTCCTATATTGCAACCGAATTGCTACCTTAAAAGTAAGGTTTGACGTTTGGAAATTAGAACAGCGCAGCATCTTTATTTTAATAGCTATACCCTATAAAATCTGAATACGCTCTATCTAAC
>JADLHV010000166.1 GCA_020848595.1 Bacteroidia bacterium | reverse complement strand
GAGTTAGGGACAAATAGGGCAGGAGATATAGAAGAATTATGCCATATTGCTGCACCTAACATGGGTATTATTACCAATGTAGGCAAAGAGCATTTAGAAGGTTTTGGCAGTATAGAAGGCGTTGCCAAAGCTGAAGGAGAACTATTCGATTATCTATCATTACACGATGGACATGCATTTGTGAATTGTGATGACAAATGGGTTTTAGAATTAAGTAAACAAGTTAAAAATAAAACTGAGTATAGTATGAGTCAAGCCGGTATTAGTGGTTTGAGTTATGTACCAACAGTTGCTTTCGAATACAAAGGGCAAACATATTTTTCTAATTTACCAGGCATTCATAATTTTCAAAATATAATAGCAGTTTTATGTATTGCTAATTATTTGGGATTAAATGCCGCCGAAATGAGTCAAGGAATTACATCCTATATACCTAGAAATAATCGTTCACAGATTTTAAAAGGGGATAATGGCAATAAAATATTTTTAGATGCTTACAATGCTAATCCAAGTAGTGTAGAAATGGCGCTTAAAACCTTGTCAGAGATGCCTGGAAAGAAATTAGTGATACTAGGTGATATGTTTGAATTAGGGGCATACGAAGCTCAAGAACATCAAGCTATAAATGATTTGTGTGCTAATTTGCTCGACACACAATCAATTTTGGTTGGAAAGGCTTTTGTTTCTACACATTCGAAATCAAATCAAGTTCAATTATTTGAAAATAAAGAGGACGCTTTAGAATTTATTAAGAAGAACACTATAAGAGAGACCATGATTTTAATTAAAGGTTCGAGAGGAATGAAAATGGAAGATTTTCTAATTTGCTTTAAAACAGAATAAATAAAAAAGGGACGTTATTAACATCCCTTTTCTAAATAAAGTTTAATTTCAGATTTGATTAGTCTTCGTAATCATCCATAGGTTTGTCTTTGCTGTATTGGTCATCTTCGTCTTCGTCATCACCAATTTCATCTTTTTCCTCATTGCTGAAATCCATTTCCTCAATATCCAGGTCGTCAAACATTTGTTTGAGCTGCGAAGAGACCTTAATTAAGAAGATGGTATCATCCGTTTCAACTCTAACAGCTGAGATCATTTCCCCCTTAGCATTGGGGAACTTGATTACATCATTCTCATAACCATTCGGGTACAACTCGCCAAGCATGTTCAGGATCTCTTCTGGCACATTGCTGTAATCTACTATTTTTCGTTTCTTTTCCATTGAAGATGTCAATAATTTCCACTGCAAAAATATAGGTCGGATGAATAAGTTTTTACTTTTTTTTCAGAAAATTAAAAGACAATGCAAAAATTAGTACTTTTTACTTGTCACTTTTTAAAATGGCATAAAAATCAAGCAATGATGCGCCTTTGATTAGTAGTTGATTAAGTGTTTTTAATTAAAAAGAAAACGGCATTCTCCTAAATTGTGGAAAATGCCGTTAATTTTTTTATTTGCTAAAAGAATTTACCTCACATTAAAGGTAAGTCCGAGGCTAAACATCTGACCTCTTCTAAATTCTAATAATTGATTATCTGTTCGCTCTTTGTTGTATTCAATTTTTCCATCGCCATTAGTGTCTTGCCATAATTGATGTTTGAAATTAAGTACATCACTTACGCCAAATTTTATCGATAACCTTTGAGTGATTTTTTTATTGAATGTGATATCAAGCGAATGTCTTGGCATTTCATATACCGTAGGGAAAATATTATTTCCTACGTATACAATTCTTTTTCCAATGATATTATAAGCTACATTAATTTTCCATCCACTATCAGAACTATATAAGAAAGCCGCATTAATAATATAAGGCGATTGACCTTGTAATGGACGAGTTCTTGATTGTGATAATGTGCTATCATCACCTAAATCTACACTGCTATATATATAAGACGCATTTAACATTGTAGATAAGTGCTGTAAGAATCTATTTTGAGAGTGCTTTTTGAAATCTCTACGTAATTCTATTTCAACACCATAGTTCTTTGCACTTTTTGCATTTTTTAAAGTAAACTGCTGACTTAATCCAATTGGTTGAACATAATTCTCAATCGGATTTGTGAAGTTCTTATAGAATAAACCTAAACTAAATGACTCACCTACGTTGGGATAATGCTCAAATCTTAAATCTAAATTATCAATAACAGCTGATTGCAAATCTGGATTACCAACAACGTTAACGTCATACATAAAGTCGTAATATACGAATGGAGCCAATTCTCTAAATTCTGGACGATTAACTGTTCTGCCATAGCCTAATCTTAATAATGTATTAGATTTTGCAGAATCTAGATATAAAGCAATATTTACAGATGGCAATAAATTAAGATTAGTGAGCGCAACCTTTACCGGACCGTTATAAGTAGCACTGTTAAGTGTTTGATTGAAATACTCAGTTCTAAGTCCTAAATTAAATTCAAAAATATTATAAGGAATCACAGAATTGATATAAGCCGCACCAAGTTGATTGGCCGCATCATATCGATCACTCGGATTAGTACCTTCTAAAGGTTTGAAACCAGCCGTTGTATTAAGATTTTCTGGAGCAAAAATTTGATCAATTGGTGTTCTTAGAAATTCTGATTTTAATGCAGGATTTCCACTGAAGTTGTAACTTATCCATCGAGCATCAAAAGATCTGTTTTTGTTTTCGATATAAGCACCAGCTTTGAAAGTAATATTGGTATTAGTATCTAAAAAGTTTAAGATTTGATTCTCATAATTAAGATTGATAGATTCAGTGTTTTCGTTTAATTTAGAATAGAATCTCGCCGCATCAAATAAGCTTGAGCTTGGCGGGTCTATCAATGTATAATCTCCTGTACTACCTGCAATACGAAAAGTTCTAAATCTTCTATAGTCAGGTTCATTACGTCTAACATTACTAAATCCAAGTGTATATATTAAACGCTCATTTTTAGTTCTTAATCTGTGATTACCTTCAAACTGACCGAAGTATATACCTCTAGATGTATAATGGAAACTATAATTTTTAAATTCATCTAACGGACGTTCAGTAGGATTGATTCCGGTTCTAATGGTTGTTTCGTTTTCGCCAATCTGATTGTAAATATTGCTAAATGTAAATGTAGTGTATTTGCCTTTCTTAAATATCCAATTGCTTAAAACACTAATTTTTGATTCAATTGATAGATTATCATCTGTGTAGTTGAACATTTGTCTAACATAGTCGGTCGAATCATATTGGTATCTGTAACGACTCATTTGAGCATATTGATAATTAGTTGAATAAGTAATGCTATTTGTGGTAAATGCAGTCGTGTTTTTGCCTAATTTAAAATTGAATCCAAATGCTACCCCTAATCCAAAATCCATTGGCGTATTTAATTGTGTAGTTTTAAAATTATTATTTAGAGTTTTTCCGAATTGAATATTTTGATTAGTGCCAAAATCGGCCAAACTTGAAGGAAAAGAACTAGGTAGAGCACGGTTGCCATTGTCAAATCCTAGATAATCTGTTGTAGAACCTACAGAATTATTGGTATGGGTTGTAAAAGTAGTATTGAGTCTATATCCAAATCCTAAACTATATGTAAGAAAATCATTTTCAATAGTACTTTTGGTATATAGTTTAATTACACCTCCAGCAAAATCTCCAGCCAATTCACCAGATGGCGATTTATAAATGGCAATTTTATCCAACATATTAGATGGAATCAAATCAAATGAAAACGATCTTCTGTCAACTTCAGTACTCGGAGCATTGATATTATTAATCTGTACACTATTATAACGTTGACTTAGACCTCTTAATAATAAGAATCTACCTT
>JADLHV010000165.1 GCA_020848595.1 Bacteroidia bacterium | reverse complement strand
TAAGGATTATGAAGCTTTAAGAGATGAGAGTGAAGAAGATCCAACAGAAGTTGAAGCAAAAAAATTCAATCTAAATTATGTTAAACTAGATGGCAATGTTGGCTGTATGGTGAATGGAGCTGGATTAGCAATGGCTACTATGGATATTATTAAATTAAGTGGTGGAGAGCCTGCTAACTTCTTGGATGTTGGTGGAACTGCCAATGCAGAAACTGTAGAAGCTGGATTTAAAATCATATTAAGCGACCCTAATGTTAAAGCAATTTTGATTAATATTTTTGGAGGAATCGTTAGATGCGACCGTGTTGCACAAGGGGTTGTAGATGCTTATAAAAAGATGGGAAATATCAGTGTTCCAATTATAGTTCGATTACAAGGAACCAATGCCGAAGAAGCAAAAAAACTGATTGACGAAAGCGGATTGGAAGTAAAATCAGCAATTTTATTAAAGGAAGCCGCTGATTTAGTGAAGACTGTGTTATCATAGCAAACTTTTGTAGCATATTTATAAATATTGTTGTTACTTTTGCCTCAATTCAACAATATTAATATGGGATTTATATCAGAATTTAAAGAGTTCATTAACAAAGGCAACGTAGTTGACCTTGCAGTAGCCGTTATTTTAGGTGGTGCATTTCAAGCAATCGTAACATCAATGGTTGATGACATAATTATGCCAGTCATTGCATTGATTGGTGGATTTGACCAAATTGAAGACTTAAAAGCAGGGCCATTTACTTATGGTAAATTTCTTGCTGCTGTTATCAAGTTCTTGTTAATCGCCATTGTATTATTCACAATTATTAAGGTTATGAATAATGCTAAATCTAAAAAAGAAGCAGAAACAAAATAATTAGAATCATTTAAAGCCGGTTACATAAACCGGCTTTTTTTTAAATCAACAATCGTATGAAGTATATTCAATTACTTGCATGCCTGACATTGGTATGCAGCAACGCACTTAATGCACAAACAGATGAGGATGTTAAGAAAAAAGCAGCTGAAGGCAATAGCCTCAAAGACTTAAAAGATACAGGCTGGGTAAAAGGTGGTTTTTTCTCAACAAATTTCTCTAATACTACCTTTTCGAATTGGTCGCAAGGTGGAACAAATAATACGGCGATAATAGCCAATTCAAGTCTTTTTGCTATTTATAGAGATAAATCTAACAAACAAATCTGGGAGAATTACTTAGATTTAGCCTATGGGGTTATGAGAAATGGAAGTGGAAAAATTGAAGACCCAAGCAATCCATCTCAAAACATTACCAATCCATTTATAAAAAATGAAGACAAATTAGTATTCTTGACAAAATATGGCAGAAGAATAAATGATAAACTCAACTATTCTGTATTATTTAGTTTAAATACTCAAATGTTTCCAGGATACGAAGCCACAGATATTCTTCGTAAGTCGAACCATGTATCTAATTTTCTAGCGCAAGGATTCGGTTATCTTTCTGTGGGTATAGATTATAAGCCTACAAGTTATTTTTCTATATATGCATCTCCAATTACAGCTAAATATACAATTGTTAGAGAACAAAGATTGGCAGATTTAGGTTTATATGGAGTTGAACCAGCTCAATATGACACAACCGGAGCATATTTAGGAGCGCAACCGATTAAAATCAAGAATGGACAAACATTTAGACAAGAGCTAGGATGGTATATTAATTTCGGCTTTAACAAAGAAGTAATGAAGAACATCAGTTGGCAATCGCGTCTTGAGTTCTTCCAAAACTACAAGACCCTAGAGTTCAACAAGATAGACATTAACTGGCAAAACACTTTGAATATGAAGGTTAATAAGTACATTTCTGTATCATTAATTAATCAAGTAATTTGGGATTACGATGTCGACACGAAATCTGATGAGGAAGGAGTTCAACGCAACTGGCAATTAAAAAATTTCTTTGGTGTTGGATTTTCCGCTAGATTTGGTGACAAATTGTAATTAAGATGCCCATATTGGAGGTATTTCCTCAAAATCCAGACGATAGAATTATGCAGCAGATGGCAAGTGAATTGCGTTCTGGAGAAGTAATAATATGTCCAACTGATACTTTATATGGATTTGTTTGTATGCTTTCGAATAGATCGGGCATTGAAAAGATTTGTAAGTTGGTAGGTAAGAAACCAGAAAAAGCGAATCTTTCGATTATATGTTCTGACTTAAAGCACATTAGTGATTTTACCTTACAGTTCGACAAAAACACATACAAGTTAATGAACAGGAATCTGCCTGGACCATTTACGTTTATTTTAAAAGCGAACTCAAAAGTTCCTAAACTTTTTTTAAGCAATCGTAAAACTATAGGTATCAGAGTTCCCAATCATAAAGTGCCATTAAAATTGGTTGAATTATGTGGCGAGCCCTTGGTAAGTGCGTCTGTGCACAATCCATTATCCCCAGATCAATTTATGGATGACCCCAATGAGATGGATAAAGCGTATAAACAAAACGTGCATTGGACAATAGATGCCGGTATAGGAGGATTAATTGGTTCGGCAGTAATAGATTGCAGTAGTGAAACACCAGAGATAGTGAGAGAGGGGCCAAAGGAAATCATATAATAATCAGTTTATTAAGTAAATTTTCCAACAAAATAAGCGTTAAAGAAAAACTTATGTTAGGGAAACTTTAATTTAAGAAATATAAAAAAAATTACCTAAAATTGCATTTGAATTAGCATAGTATAGATACGCTAAAATAAAGCATTTAAACAAATGGCCACAGACGATATCTCAATAAAAGTAAATATAGGTGACAGGATATATCCTTTGAGAATTCAGGCCAGTGAAGAAGAATACGTTAGAAAAGCAGCAAAGCTATTGAATGAAAAAATGGCATTTTTCAACAGCAACTTTTCTGTAAAGGACAAGATAGATGGCCTTTCTATGGCCGCCTTGGAATTTGCAGTTGATGCCTTGAATAAATCGAATGAATCCATACAATATCAGCACCAGACCCCTGATTTCAAGCCACTTGAAACTGAAATTGAGGCTATCGAAAGTCTTCTAACATCTAAATCCTAAGCTTTATTTTCGATTCGTATTAACTAATTCAATATTATAATAATTATTGAAATGAGCGCAGTATTGTACATCGCAATCGGATTATTAGTGGGGCTTGCCATCGGTTATTTTGCCGGTATGCCACTGATAAAAAAACAACAGCAAGCGGCCGCCAATCTTTTATTGGAAGAGGCCAAAAGTAAAGCAGAAGCTATCAAACAGAGCAAAATGCTCGAATCTAAAGAGAAATTCATTTCCCTAAAATCTGAACATGAAAAGGAAGTTCAGCGTCGAAATTCAGAAATTCAAGTCGCTGAAAACAGAATTAAACAAAAAGAACAATCTTTAGATGATAGAATCCGCTCCTATAAAGTAAGAGAAGATGATTTAGAAAGAGTTAAAGGTCAACTAGCTACTCAACAAAGTGCTTTAGCAAAAAAAGAAAATGAAATTGAGCAAAGTCGTCAACAACAAATAAAAATGCTTGAAAAAGTAGCTAATTTATCTGTAGAAGAGGCACGTGCTCAAATGATTGAAGCCGTTAAAGCCGACGCACACACTGATGCCATCACTCAAAGTAAAATCATTATTGAAGAAGCTAAACTCAATGCTACTAAAGAAGCTAGAAAAGTAGTTTTACAAACAATTCAAAGAACTGCCGCTGAAACAGCTATCGAGAATACAGTTACTGTTTTCAATTTAGAAAATGATGATATTAAAGGTAGAATCATTGGTCGTGAAGGTCGTAATATTAGAGCATTAGAAGCCGCAACAGGCATCGAAATTATAGTTGATGATACACCTGAAGCTATTGTGCTTTCTGGTTTCGATCCAGTGAGAAGAGAAATCGCTCGACTATCTTTACATAGACTTGTAGCCGATGGAAGAATACATCCAGCGCGTATTGAAGAAATTGTAGAAAAAACTAAAAAAGACATAGAGCAAGAAATAATAGAAATTGGTCAACGTACTGTTATAGACTTAGGCATTACAGGATTACATCCAGAGTTAATCAGAATCGTTGGTCGTATGCGTTACCGTTCTTCTTATGGTCAGAACTTACTTAAACACAGTAGAGAAGTTTCTAACTTATGTGCTACGATGGCTTCTGAACTTGGTTTAAACACAAAACTTGCCAAAAGAGCCGGCTTATTACACGATATTGGTAAAGTGCCTGAAGATGATGCAGAAACACCTCACGCTTTATTAGGTATGAAATGGGCTGAAAAATATGGTGAACATCCTGAAGTAGTTAACGCAATTGGCGCTCACCACGACGAAATTGAAATGACTAGTATGCTCTCTCCAATTGTTCAAGCTTGTGATGCTATTAGCGGATCGAGACCTGGTGCAAGACGTGAAGATACCGAAAATTATATTAAACGTTTAAGAGACTTAGAAACATTGGCCATGAGTTTTAAAGGAGTCGACAAAGCATTTGCAATTCAAGCAGGACGCGAATTACGTGTTATGGTGGATAGTGAACGTGCTACCGACATTGAAGCAGACAATTTGAGCTTCGAAATTTCCCAGAAAATCATGAAAGAAATGATTTATCCTGGCCAAATCAAAATAACTGTAATCAGAGAAAAAAGAGCTGTGAACTTCGCTAAATAGGCGAAGTTCTTTTTTTATATGGGCAATAGTATAGGAAAAAGCCTAGTACTTACTTCATTTGGAGATTCGCATGGCCCTTATATTGGCGCTGTGCTCGATGGTTTTCCTTCGGGCATTGAAATTGACCTTGAACTTATAAAACTTGATTTAAATCGCCGAAGACCTGGACAATCAGCTATTAGTACTTTAAGAAACGAGGAAGATAATTTTCAAATTATTTCAGGCATTTTTGAAGGTAAAAGTACTGGTACGCCTATTACTATATTAATTGAAAATAAAGACCATAAATCAAGCGATTATGAGTCTTTAAAAAATCTTTACCGCCCTGGACATGCCGACTTTGTTTATGACAAAAAATATGGCTTTAGAGACCATAGAGGTGGAGGAAGAAGTAGTGCGCGAGTTACTGCGGCCTGGGTAGCAGCTGGGGCTATTGCTAAAACATTACTACAAAAATGGTATCAATGTGAAGTTCATTCTGTAGTTTCTTCTGTCTATAATCTAGAGGTTGACAACGTATTTCAATTAGATTGGCACGAAGCCGAAAACAATCTTGTAAGATGTCCTAATCCTGAAATAGCTCAAAAAATGATAGATTGTATTCATCAAGCACAAATTGATGGAGATAGTTTAGGAGGTAAAATAGCCACTAAAGTGACAAATTGTCCTATTGGATTTGGAGAACCACTTTTCGACAAACTCAATGCAGACCTAGCAAAATCGATATTTAGTATAAATGCAGTAAAAGGATTAGAATTTGGTTCAGGTTTTGAAAGTTCTAAAATGTTGGGAAGCGAGTATAATGATGATGCAGTAAGTATCGAAAACAAAGAAGGAGGAATAACAGGAGGATTAAGTAATGGTAAACAATTAGAATTCACTACAGCGTTTAAACCTGTTTCTAGTATAGCTAAAACACAAAAAATCAACACTAAAGAAGGACAAATTATAGATCATTCAATTGAAGGCCGCCATGACCCTTGCGTTTTACCAAGAGCGGTTCCAATTGTGGAAGCCATGACAGCCTTATGCTTAGCTGACCATGCCTTATTAAACTTGAAATTCGGCAAATTATGACAGAATTATGACAGAATGTTTGAACAATAATGAGTCTAATATAAACAATACAAATACAACAGAATCAAGAAAATAATGAAAAAATTAGCGTTAATAAGTGTTCTAGCTTTAATCAGTAGCAGTGTTTATTCACAATGTCTGACGGATTATTATCACAATGAGGCAAAAAAAGCCAATCCAAGTATATCAACTTCAGAAGACATGTTTTACAATAATGTCTCGCAAGTTGGAAATAATAAAAGAGCCACCAAGTACATCATTCCAGTTGTATTTCATGTTATACATACCAATGGCCCAGAAAATATTTCTTTAGAACAAATAGAAGATCAAATAAGAATTTTAAATGAGGATTTCAGTTTTAATAATGCCAATAAAAACAATATCCGTTCGCAGTTTACAGGAGTAACCGCAGATTGTGAAATTGAATTTAGGTTAGCAAGAATAGACCCTCAAGGTAATTGCACAAATGGTATTAATAGAGTGTATAGTCCGTTGCATGTAGATGCTAGAGACAACGTAAAATCGATTACTGG
>JADLHV010000164.1 GCA_020848595.1 Bacteroidia bacterium | reverse complement strand
TGTGGATCTAACAAAGAGAAAGATTGGTTAACTGCGGCAAGAAATAAAGCAAGCAGGAGTGTAGGCCATTGTCGTTTTAAATATTTATATAGTACACTCATGAAATCGTACGCGAAATAAAAGAAACTACACGAGAATTGTATAAATTTCTTATAAAGTCTTTATAGTTTATATTTATAAGTCTTGAATAAGCAGTCTTTTCACTGACTTTTCATGTCCATTATCAATGAATAAAAAATACATACCTGATGGTAAAGGATTTAATTGCAATTCGATTTCGGTGTCATTAAGGCTATTAGTATTCTTAATTGCATTAGTAATTATTCGACCATTGACATCTACAACTTCAAAATTTAATCGAGCAGTACTTATTGAACTATTTAGAATAAAACGATTTTGAGTGATAGGATTAGGATAAATCGCAAATTGTGCCTTTTCTATTGGTTTATTTGATGTGATTTGCCAAGCACTGGCAATATTGGCAGAAAAGACCCCATTTCCATGAGTAGAAACCGCCAGATAGAAATCTTCAGGTCGTGTGTCAATCATGGTAACAATATTATTGCCGATACCATTTGGAGATTGTTTAATCCAAACTGTATTGATACCCGCTAAACTATCTGTTGCAAATAGTCCAACACTAGTACCTACAAACCAAGTTCGTTTACCATTCATTAAAGGCATAACTGCTGCCCATCTGCAACTTGGACCATTACCTGAGCCATTAACATTTTGTTCTAAATTACCAGAAATATTTGTCCAACTTATACCACCATTTAAGGAATAAAATAAACTAATGACATTGTAATTCGAGAAGACAACAGATAATCGATTACTATCAATAGGGTCGGTATTTACACAAACGATATTTCCATTACTGAAATTGGAGCCCGTTATATCAATTGGTTTAGGTTGTCCAATATTGGCATTATTGACCTTAAAAAGTTTACCTTTATCTGTAGCATAATACAAGGTATTTGGATTAGATTTAGAAACAGTAATCGCAGAAACTTCATGATTTGCAGGTGTTGTACAATTGGTAAGTTCTTCCCATAATGGAGTATCCCATCTTGTACTATCATAATTAGTTGAGAGTGGTTTAGATTCAATATTTGTATTTCTAAACAATCTTGTTTTTGCCGGTATATATAATATTTTTTGATTATTAGGGTCTAAAGCAAAAGGATTAATAAAATCATAATTATTTCTATTTAATGGAAAAGGGTCGATGCGAGCATATTTTAGGGGTCTACCAATAGCATCCACTTCTAAGTGCATAATTCGTCCTAGCTGAGTACTAGCATAAATTTCTGAACCACCATTTTTTACGGCACAAAAAGAACCGTCAGAACTCAAAGACATATGCCATGAGGCCATACCATATAAATTTGCGAAATGTGTTCCATTGTCTTGTAAACCTCCAATAACCAACTGACTTAAATTGGTGGCATGATCGATAGCGACAGTGTAAAATTGTGAAGTAATGTAATTATTGTTTTGCGCGCTCCAATCAACATCTGTTGCTAATATATCATTTGTCAAACTAATACCACCATCATGAGTGCTATAAGCTTTGTTGGCATTATTAGGTAAAAAAACCAAATTATGTTGATCGGGGTGATGGTTTGGATACATTTTAAAATCTGGTCGGGTAGTATTAACAGCATACCCCCCAATCCAAGCAGTTTTTGTAGAATCTTTAAATGCATTAGAACTTCTCCAAAGATTTGTAGCACCTATAAAGACAGAGTTTGTATCATTTGGGTGCACTCTAATAAATAAATCGTATCCCCCTTGAGTACTAAAATAGCCAAAATCTCCCCCTTTGTCTGGTAAATTAGCACTGCGATTAACCCAACGACCATTTGAACCAGCACCGTCACCAGAAATGTAGTCGTATTTCCATAAACTATTCCATTCTTTTACACCCTGAAAATTAGTACTTACAAATCCAAAATTTGTTGTAACAGCAGCCATAAACCAAACTTGTTTTTCATCAGAAGGTGCAATTCCAATAGCAATTCGACCATATACAGAGGGGAAACCTGTTGGTGTTATAGCGGTCCAAGTTTCACCATCAGGACTTCTCCAGATACCACGATGAGTGCTTTCATTGCTCATTGTGACATAAACTGTTCCATCTGAACTAAGAGCCACATCGGTGTAATAAGAATAACTTCCAAGTGCACCGTGTCTTTTTTTCTTCCAAGTAATACCACCATCAGTTGATTTATATATTCCAGAATATACGGCAGCATATAATTCATCTTGAGCTAAATTAGAATTATCGATAGCGATATTCCATACACCATCAAAATCACTATCAAAACTTGTCGGACTTACTCCAACCGTGTAAGCAATTTGTGTCCAAGTTTCACCATTGTCAGTACTTTTCAGAATACCTTCGCCATAGTAATAGGCGCCTCCAGCACTTCCGCTGCTTCCACTCAATTCTCCTGTGCCAGCGTACCATATATGCGATTTGTTTGGTCTTTTATCTTGTATCAGGCAAGTAATAGCGTTCACAGGACACTTAGTCTTAAACCAATTCAAACCACCATTAAGTGATTTGAAAATTCCACCGGTAGCCGAGCCCGCGAGTACAACATTATGGTCTATTACATCGATACCAAATGCTCTTGTGCGACCACCAAGGTTATTAGGTCCACGTGCTTTCCAGATATCTTCTCTTTTGGAATCGCTATTAACAGGAATTGAGGCGGCATAAGCCAATTCGAGATAGCGAATATTCTTTGGAACTTTTCCGGTGGCAGGGTCAGCAAGCAGATTTTTATAATAATCTTCGGAAGCTAATTTTTCCATGGCATTGAACGATTCCTCGTCTATTTTTTCAGAAATAGAGGTATTAAATTTTGATAAAAAGAAAAAGGAAGCAGTAGTTAATAGGCATAAACAAGCAAACAGCAATAACGGAATCTTTT
>JADLHV010000163.1 GCA_020848595.1 Bacteroidia bacterium | reverse complement strand
GCCGGTACTGTTGAATTTTTATTGGATGAAAAACTAAATTTTTACTTCCTCGAGATGAATACTCGTTTGCAGGTAGAACACCCAGTCACAGAATTAATTACGGGTCTAGATTTAGTAAAGGAACAGATTCGTGTGGCTGAAGGTCATCCATTGAGTTTTAAACAAGAGGATTTATCTATCAATGGTCATGCGCTCGAGTTGAGGATTTGTGCTGAAGATCCTATGAATAATTTTTTGCCAGATATTGGTAAACTTCAAACCTATCGTGTCCCTCAAGGTCCTGGTATTCGTGTCGATGATTGTATGGAAGAAGGAATGGAGATTCCTATTCATTATGATAATATGATTGCAAAACTGATTGTTTGGGCGGATACTAGAGATAATGCTATAGAAAAAATGAAACGCGCCATCACGGAATATCGAATTTCTGGGGTTGCTAATACTTTACAGTTTGGCAATTGGGTGATGCACAATGAACATTTTATAAGTGGTAATTTCGATACTAAGTTTATAGATAATTATTTCAAACCTGAGTTTCTAGAGTCGCATTTAGATGAGAATCTGGAAGAGGCTTTAGGTTTAATTTCTACTTATATTTTTGCTAATAAAAAGTCTGAAACGGCAACTGCTCAGTCGGAACAAACAGTAGATTCTGAATGGTATAGAAAGCGCCGAAGTTTAAGATAATAGCAGCGGCTATCTGTATATAATTTCAATATTTCGAACTCTATTTTTAGGTTATTTTAAGTTGGAGTGCCATCAATAGGTCACAATCTGTTGTGATTTAGGATTTCGTTATTGCTAATTCTAAAATATTCAAGATGAGCTCTTAGGTTCATAAACTATCAACTCTGCACAAAATTCATTAATTTTGCGGCTTTATGTCTAAAGTCAGAGTAAGATTTGCCCCTAGTCCAACAGGTCCCTTACATATAGGGGGAGTTAGAACAGCCTTGTTTAATTATCTATTTGCCAAGCAAAATGGTGGTGATATGATTTTGAGAATCGAAGACACCGATCAACAACGATTTGTGCCTGGTGCCGAGCAATATATTGTAGAAGCGCTAACTTGGGCAGGAATTAAATTCGATGAAGGTACGCATGTTGGTGGTCCTTTTCAGCCTTATCGTCAAAGTGAACGCAAAGATATGTACCGCGAGTTTGCTGATCAGCTTTTAGAAAGCAATCATGCTTATTACGCTTTTGATACAGCAGAAGAACTCGATGCAATGAGAGAAAAACTGAAGGCTGGTGGAATGGCACCTCAATATGATGCAGTAAGTCGTATGAGTATGGTGAATTCTTTGACACTTTCTGAAGATGAAGTAAAACGTCGACTCGAAGCTGGTGACCCTTATGTTATTAGAATAAAATTACCTCGTAAAGAAGAAGTCCGTTTTCATGATTTGATTCGTGGTTGGGTGGTTGTGCAAACTGCTGCCATGGATGATAAAGTATTATTTAAAAGTGATGGAATGCCGACTTATCATTTAGCGAATGTTGTGGATGATTATAAAATGAAAATCACCCACGTTATTCGAGGAGAAGAATGGTTGCCAAGTGCTCCTTTGCACGTAATGCTTTACAAATATTTGGGTTGGGAAGAGCATATGCCAAGTTTTGCTCATTTGCCATTAATTCTAAAACCAGATGGAAATGGAAAATTGAGTAAACGTGATGGAGATAGATTGGGATTTCCTGTATTTGCTCTCGAATGGAAAGACCCTGCTACTGGCGAAATAAGCAGTGGATATAGAGAAAAAGGGTATGAACCAGAAGCTGTAATAAATATGTTGGCGTTATTAGGTTGGCATACTTCTGATAACCGTGAAATTTTTAATATGGATGAATTAATAGCGCTATTTTCTATCGAAAAGATTAGTAAAAATGGAGCTAAATTCGACCCTGAAAAAGCTAAAGGGTTCAATCACCAACACCTCATGCTTAAAGATAATCGAGAACTAGCTCAAGATATTATGCCTCAAATTCAGGCTTTGGGTTTTGATTCAAGTATGGAGTATTTAACAGAAATTGTAGGCTTGGTGAAAGAAAAAGTGACTTTTAAAAATGAAATTCCTGAACGTTGTGCTTACTTCTTTAAAGCACCTACAGAGTATG
Source organism: Bacteroidia bacterium (assembly GCA_020848595.1). GTDB lineage: Bacteria > Bacteroidota > Bacteroidia > NS11-12g > UBA955 > JABMMZ01. Next base: position 1,811 of record JADLHV010000163.1, on the reverse strand, counting down.
ATGCTCAAGTTATTGCCAAGAAATGGAATGCTCAAGTTGCTGGTTTCTTGAATGAATTTGCCGATAAATTAAGTGAAATGTCTTCTAACTCTGTAATTGAAGTAGAAACTTTCTTTAAGTCTGAAGCTCAAGCTCAAAATATTAATCCTGGTAGTTTAATGCAGCCACTTAGAGTGTGTTTAAGCGGAGAAGCAGGCGGTCCACCATTATTTGAAATGCTGGTTTTAATTGGAGTAGAAGAAAGTGCTAAAAGAATAAAGCAAGCCGTTAACGCAATAGCTACTACAGCCTAATGAAAAATACTACCTTAATACTTCTAAGCCTGTTTTTTGTAACTGCATGTCAATTGGCTACATTTACCGAAAGACCGGGTGTTTCTAGAGATGCATTTCCCAAAGATATGTATGGCGTCTATATGAATATAGAGAAAAGCAATGGCATTAAGGATACACATATTTTAACTGTTGACAGCACTGGGGCTAATATTGACGATCCTATTTTGAGTAAAATTGTTAATATTAAGGATAGTAATAATACATTGTCGCATTTAGGAGATTATCATTATCTCAATGTAAAAGATTCTGATAGTGCGGGCAATTACACGTATTTTGTATATCCGTTTGAATATGATTCAAAGAACTTATGGGTTTACAAAATTATTTTGAGTGATAAATCGCTGAAACGCATGGCAAAATGTGGTTTGCGTCCAAGCGGTAAAAGAGAAGGAGAGTATGTGATGGATAATATGGCATTTAAGAAATATGTTGAGAAATATCTCAAGAAGAAAGATGCTATTCGATTTAAAAAGATAAAGTAATGAATTCAATAAACAGACCGATTAGAGTATTAGTGGCCAAAGTTGGCTTAGATGGACACGATCGTGGTGCTAAAGTAATTGCAACAGCTTTAAGAGACGCTGGCATGGAAGTTATTTATACCGGATTAAGACAAACACCCGAAATGGTGGTAAATGCGGCCTTGCAAGAGGATGTCGATGTTATTGGTATCAGTATTTTATCTGGCGCTCATAATACGGTATTTCCAAAGGTTATAGAAATAATGAAGTTAAAGCAATTAGAAAATGTTTTACTTATAGGTGGTGGAATTATTCCCGACGATGATATGCAACAGCTCAATAATCAAGGTGTAGCTCGTTTATTTCCTCCTGGTACAGATACCTCCGAAATAGTATCTTACATCAATCAATGGGTGAGCGAGAATAGATAATTAATTGCGTCCTAAGGCGGCTCTAAACCAAATCTCTGGAACTTCTCCAGATTGTGCTATTTCATAATCTTCGGCCTTGCATCCAATAAATTTTGGTGCAGTCTTTTTCTTCTTATTTAATATAGGCACTTGCATCCACCATCTTCCAGTTAATTCACTATATAAAAATAACATGTCTTCGCCACTGTTAGCATGGCATTTGTAAACGGTAAAATTTCTATTATTGATATGCGGTAAATCGTTGAATCTATTGTCTATTCCATCTAAAATATACCAAACCATTTGAGCAATTTGCATAGCATCTGTGCTGTGTTCTGGTTTTAGTGTAAACTTATTCAATAAATACACCGTGGCTTTGTTTGAAACGCCAGCATATCGACATATACCACAAGCTTCTTGATTGAGCAATCCACTAGGCAATTGTTTATTGGCCGATTGAAAGTCGGGGTACTTAATAGAACTTAGGTCGAATTCAAATAAATCGGTTTCTCTTAAAATCGGTTCTACATCTTGCAATTGACTTCTTAATTGCCCTAATCGGATGGTTTCACTAAAAAGTTCAGAAACCATTTGTATGCTAGCAT
>JADLHV010000162.1 GCA_020848595.1 Bacteroidia bacterium | reverse complement strand
TTTTAAATACTTAGGCGACCATTCGCATCCGTATGTATGGAACAACGTGTCGGTAGAATTGGGTAAATTAATTCGTTTACTGAGATATCCTCTCGATCGGGTATCTGCTTTGCCGTAATGAATAGTTGAATATTGATGGTGAATGTAACGTCCATTTTTACGGCCGTACATTTCAAAGATGTCTATTTCAGGTGGCCATCTATTAGCGCCTGTTAGCCAAAATGCAGGCCAAGTAGCGGCTCCTTTTGGGTTCTTACTGCGAATTTCGAAATATCCATATTTTTGCTGAAATGATATGTCAGAATTAATAAGTCCAACTCCAAAAGGAATGGTAATTAAACTGTCTCCTATTTTATAGGATTTAGGTGCATATTCACCTTTCAAAACCAATTTTCCATCAATGGTTTGAATCATTTCTTTTGAGTAATATTGATGAAGATGCTCTGGATGAAATTCACCCCAAGCTTGCCCTAGACGCCATTTCTTTGTGTCTAAGCTATCAAATTCGTCATAAAAGCTGAGTTGCCATTGTGTAGAATCTGAGAGTAGAGGAACTATTCGTGGTCGATGCTTTTGAAATCCATATTTGAACTTAATCCAAGCATTATTAAAACTTAAATTGTTTTTGAAAAAATGGGTTGTTATAACCGGCTTCTTTTCGTTAATTGTATCTTTAGGTGGAATAGTATTGAAAGAATATACTCCAATTATAATAGCAACACCTAATCCTCCAATCATTGAAAAGTCTTAATAAAATAATTTTGAAAAGGAAGAAGCTTACTTCTTTTTAAAATAAACCATTACAGGAGAACCATCGTAATCTATTTGTAATTGCATATTAGCTGTATCTAAACTAATGATATTTGCGGTATCGGTTAAGCCTAAAATAGATGCTACCATTTTTTCACGACCTTTAAAAAAATACCATTCAGATTCAGTTGAATCTGGGCTGCCAGAACAAACATTGGTGTTTTCATATTGAGTTAAGGTACTGTCTTTATAAAAACGATAAGAATCGTCTTTCATACAGCCATCTATCATACCTAAATCCCAAATATTTACGCCACTTAAAGTGACTTTATAAGCCAACCAAGGAGCAGCTGTAAGATACTTCATTGGAAGGTCTTCAGTAGGCTTGTTTGACTCAGGTGTGACGTCTGTTCCTTTTTTACAAGCGTATATACTTAAGGCTATTAAACCAAAAATAAGTAGTTTTTTCATGGATGCTTAAACGTTATGGTCGCTGGTAAGCCGCTATATTCTGCGTTAAGTTGTAATGTATTTTCATCTAATACAATTATATCTGCAGTATCATTGATAGCCACTGTACTGGTTAGATTAACATTTAATATGATTTTAGTATCATTATCAATCAATTTATAAAAACTAACAGTTGAGTCAGGATCTGATGTATTACATTTACTCGTCATATCAAAAAGAACTAGCGAATCATCTGACCTAAATTTGTATTGATTGTCTCTATTACAAGCATCTACGAAGGGCGTATTCCAAACATCCATACTACCGCTTACAAGCGAATTAACCTTCCATTGAGAAGCTTGAATTAGTTCACTCTTAGGTTTACTTTTCGTTTGGTCATCGTCTTTTTTGTCTTCTTTTTTACAAGCATAGGCAAGTACAACAAGAGATGAAATTAGTAGAATGGCTTGATTTTTCATATATTAAAAACAAATCTAAGCTTTTTTCATTTATTTTGCAACTCAGTCAAAATGCCCTGGTATAAAGAATGGTTCAATAGCCCCTATTATCATAAACTCTATGGTGGTAGGGATAAAACAGAAGCCGAACAATTGGTCTCTAATCTTCTAGATTTTTTCAATCCGGATTCAAAAGCTGTGTTTCTCGACCTGGCTTGTGGAAAAGGTAGACATGCTAGACAGATTGCAAATAGGGGCTTTGTAACTTATGGTGTTGATTTAAGTTCCGAAAGTATTTTGGCTGCCCGCTCCGAGCCTCTCATTAATTTAACTTTCGATGTGCACGATATGAGACAGGTCTATAAAGCCAATACATTTGATTATATCTTTAATCTTTTTACAAGTTTTGGCTATTTTGACTCAGAAAATGACACAATATTGACATTGAATTCGGTCAATTCGGAGCTAAAAAGTCAAGGTATATTTGTTCAAGACTATTTTAATGCTAATAAAGTAATTCATCAATTAGTGCCTCATGAATTAAAAAGTATTGATGGAATTGATTTCGAAATCGAAAAACATATTGCTGATAAAAGAGTCTATAAATCAATAAAATTCAAAGATCAAGGTTACGATTATAGATTCTGTGAACAAGTTAGTCTCTATACCCTCGACGATTTTAAGTCTTTTTATAAACAAACAGGTTTCGAAATTTTACATGTGTTTGGCGATTATAATTTAGGCCACTTTAATGAATTGGAATCTGATAGGTTAATCCTCGTTTCTAAAAAAAGTAATTCATGAATTTAGATCAAAGTTTATATCAACTTATAAATCAAAATTGGACTAATTCTGTCATGGATTTCTTGATGTTCAATTTTTCGGAAAAATTATTTTGGATTCCTTTATATGTCGTCTTAGTGTTACTTATTGTTCGCTCGAATGGCAAAAAATCAATTGCAATATTGTTTTTTTTAGGATTATCTGTGCTTTTCTCAGATCGTTTAACTAGTGGTGTTATGAAACCTTATTTTAAACGTATACGACCTTGTCATGTTACAGAGTTAAATCCGCGAATTATTGAAGGGGTTAATTGCAGTGATACAGGAAGTATGGCGTCTTCGCATGCAGCTAATCATTTTGCTATTGCTTTATTTATGATTCTGCTTGCTGGACTAAAACAAAGTAAACTCAATCGAGTTTTTTGGATTTCTTGGGCATTTTTAGTGGCTTATTCTAGGGTATACTTAGGCGTTCATTACCCAAGTGATGTATTGGTGGGTGGCGTCATTGGCGCATTAATCGGATTCGCTTGTTTTAAATTGTATTCTAAATCTATTGTATTGTTAAAATGGGCTTAATCATTTCTTTATTCATCTTGTGGATTGGTCCACTTTTAGGTATTTTCATTCAAAGGCGATTTAATAATACTTCTCAAAGGGTTATTAGCAACACGGTGTTGTTTAGTGGCTCATTTTTGTTAGGTATTTCATTATTTGGACTAATGCCAGAACTTTTTGATAATATACAAAAGGCAGGTCTATGGATTGTTGCAGGCTTTTTATTTCAGATATTATTAGAAAAGTTTACTGGGGGGCTTGGACATGGTCATATTCATAGTCATGATATTCCAAAGAGTGTATTTGTATTGTTTGGTGGACTAATGTTACACGCCTTATTCGAAGGTTATTCTGCAGGATTAAATAATCATATAAAGTCGGGTGTAGTTAGCGGTATGGTTGTCGGTATTGCTATTCATGAAATACCTGCTGCTTTTTCTCTTTCAGTGTTAATGCATACACGTTATAAAGGGAAAGCGAGTGCCATACTTTTGTTGTTTATGTATGCTTTAGCCACACCTATAGGATTTATCTCTGGCGTTATGGTTCACGATGAAGGCTTATTAAGTGAATCGATGTCTCAGGTGATTACGGCTATTATTGCTGGTACATTTTTGCATATCAGCACTACCATAGTTTTTGAAAATTCTTTACGAAAAAAAGAAGGCCTGAGCAAGTGGATAGTCATCTTGTCAGGCCTAGCAGTTTCTTATTTCGCTTGTCTAATTGGTTGAAGCTTGTTTTAAATGAAATTCAAATAAATTATTGATCGGTTGCTTAATGATATTCCCTAGATTTACTTTGAATTCTTTAGCCACTTGTTGTAATTGAGCTTGGAAAACGAAAGCAATAGAACCCACAAAATGTACAGGAACTGTTTTATGTTTACCATATTTAACAATATGTGTTGCAAAAAACTCTCTAAAGGATGCTAAAACTATCGATTCAATATATTTAAAATTGACATTTTCTCCTAGAAACTTAGCAAAAGAAGCTAAATAAACATTCGGATTCGGTTTGTTGTAAATACTATTAATAATATCTTCTTTATCAGGAAAGGTATTGTCGAAATACAATCGGATATTAATTGGCATTTCGTTGTAAAAGTAGGCTTTAAGTAAAAGTTTACCCATATGCATTCCACTACCTTCATCACCCAAAATAAAACCTAATCCAAATTTAGGAATTTGAGGTAAAATGGCTTTCCCACTCCAATAGCAAACATTGCTTCCAGTACCTAAAATACAAGCAATACCTTCTTTATTTCCACAAGTAGCAATAGCAGAGGCATCCATATCGTGTTCTACATGAATTTCGGCATTAACAAAAACCTCAGAAAGCGCATTTCTAATAAATTCTTTTCTGGAGTCTGTGCTACATCCTGAGCCATAAAAATAAAGCTTGGTGAATTTTTCGACGGTAATATCCTTAAAGGTTTTTTTTACCTCTCGAATAATCTGCTCTTTCTTCATGAAAAATGGATTTAGACCAACGCTTTCAAAATGTCGAGGGGTAGGAGTTATCCCTGAAAACATCCAAGAACATTTGGTACTGCCACTATCTGCTACTAGAATCATATTTTTATATAAATTTAACTGAAAACACCGTCGATAATAACTCCTGTTTCGGCACTATTGATACACATTACAGGAACTTTACCGCTATGATTAACAATTTGTTGGGCAAACGAACCAAGTAAGAATTCACTGAAACCTTTTTCTTGTTGGCTCATAATGATAATTAAATCTGCCTCTATTTCTTTTGAATACTCTAAAGTATCTTCGGCAAAACTATCTGGGTATTTATCTTGATCTAATCCCCTAACAATATAATTAGCATTGTTTTGCTCTAAAATATCTTGAGTTTGATTGACCGCTGCAAAAATTCTATTTTTAAATTCTTCACTTGTCGAATTTTCATAGATAACATGGATAGTGCTATTGAATTTTTTAGCTAAATGAATAGCCCATTTTACTTTTTGGCGACTTTCTCTAGATAAATCGATAGGCAATACGATTTTTTCGTATCCACCTTGACCGATAGGTTGTTCTTTCACTACCACTACAGGAACTTTAGCGTAATTAATAACTCTACTAGCATTGCTACCAATGATTTGTTGCAAACCACTAGCACCGTTAGTACCCATCATGATACTATCGAAATTTTCGTTTTCGGCTATTTCTGTGATAACCTTGTAGATTTTTCCAATTTCAATCCTTTTGTTGATCTTTACTTTTGGATACTTTACTTTGGCCTCTTCGATGACCTTATCCATTCTGGTATTAACAGCTTCTTTGACAAGTTCCATTTTGTCGTGGCTGCCAAACATACCAAAAATTCCGCCTTCATCCTGAATGTTGATCAATGTGATTTCATTGTCATACACATCAGCGATTTTCAAAGCATGTCCCAAGGCATTGTTAGCCACTTCTGAGAAGTCGGTTGGAACGAGGATGTTGTTGTTGTTAGTCCTATTCATATTGGATATTGGATTACTATTTTCTATTTTTTTTATTTTGATTTATGCCATGTTAGAGTATACATTCTGAACGTCTTCATCATCTTCTAGACGCTCTATTAATGCATCAACTTGGGCTTTTTCTTCTTCGCTTAATTGAATGAGATTTGTAGGAATCCTTAGTAATTCGGCGCTTACGATTGTTATTCCTTTTGATTCTAGTGCTTTTTGCATGTTTCCGAAATTCTCAAAGGAAGCGGTTAATACCATTTCTCCTTCTTCTATTTCTGTGTCCTCTAAACCTGCATCTATTAATTCAAATTCTAATTCTTCTGTGTTTATTCCTTCAGTTTGAATCACAAAAACACTTTTACGTTCAAATGCAAAATCTAAACTTCCCGATTTTGTTAATTCTCCTCCACCTCGATTTAAGTGCATTCTAACATTAGCGACTGTACGAGTAGGATTGTCGGTTGCCGTTTCAATAATTAATCCTCCACCTTTCATGCACATTGCTTCGTAGGATATTTCTTCGTAATTACTAGTGTCTTTGCCTGCTGCTCGCTTTATAGCCGCCTCTATTCGGTCTTTAGGCATGTTTTGACTCTTAGCATTTGCTATAACGACCCTGAGCTTAGCATTGCTCTCTGGATCTGGTACGCATCCTTTTATAGCAAGAGCAATTTATTTCCCGTATTTATTAAATGTCTTTGACATCTTGTCACAGCGCGCGAACATCTTGTTTTTTCTCTTTTCAAATATCC